>NZ_JBFUIX010000005.1:0-145257 GCF_056401635.1 Paenibacillus sp. P4_E11
CTACGATGTGTAATACGATCACAATCATTGGAGTTGATTATGAATGAATATTAGGAAGGTATGGATGTTCAGGAAAAGTGTGATGATGACATGGCTTTTATCCTATATTGTCGTGCTGTTCGTCCCAATCTTATTCAGCGCGGCTGTTTATTGGCAAACGAAGATTACATTAGAAAACCAGATCGTCCGTGGGAACGATTCGCTCATTCGTCAACTGCAGGAAGTGGTGGACAATGAGATGGAAGCGGCCAAGCGGCTGACGATGCAAATATATGCGAATGTGCGGGTGCAGGACTTATTTTATTCCAATAAATTTTATCGGGATGATTATCGCTATGAGTTGTATAAGATTGTTCAGGACTTGAGGGATTATAAAGCTTCTTACTCCATGTTCTACGAATTTTATATTTATTGGGCGACTGGAGATCTTGTCATCATGCCCAACTTGTACCGCTCTAGTGAAATGGCATTCGAGTATCTGTACAAGGGCGGTTTGCTTAGCCAGAAGGATTGGTCACAATTGGTTCGGAGCACAAGCTCTCGACAGTATTTGCTGAGTACCCTGGAGTCGGAGGGGACTCAGAAGCGCAGCTTCGTCAATCTGATTAGTTCCTTCCCGGCAGATAGCAACGATCAGCCTGTCGGATCGGTTGTAACGATGATCGATACGAAGCAACTGTTCAAGGCTATCGATAATGTGCAGCAGTTCAATGGCGGCGAGGTCATGGTGTTGAATGAGCAGAAGCAGGTGCTCGTCTCCAATGGTCCTATGGATCGATCTGCGTTTCCAATCGGCAACTTGATCGGGGATCGAGGGAGCTTCAACGAGCGCTATAAGGGAGAATGGTCACAGTTTACATACAGAAAGTCTGACAATTCCGGTCTTACCTACCTAACGGTTACACCGAGTCGAATGGTATGGAAGGAAGCTCAGTATGTCCGTAATCTGACTTATTCCAGCATCGCATTCAGTGTCATTGGCGGAGTCTTGTTAACGCTCATCTTTCTCCGACGTAATTACAAGCCGCTCGGGAAGTTGCTGCAAGCGATGGCGCTGCACGTTGGGGTATCGGTAGAGAAAGGCGCCAATGAATTTCTGTTCATCCAGAATGCGTTATCCAAGACGTTAGATGAAAAGGATCAAATCAAACTTCGAATGAAGCAGCAGCAATATCAGTTGCGCTCCAACTTCTTGACTAGAGTCATGAAAGGCAGATTGGAGAGTCAAATTCCGAATGAGGAGGCTTTTTCGGCCTTCGATTTGAGGTTTGAAGAGGAAGATTTTTGTGTAGTGCTCTTCTACTTGGAGGATAACTACAAGTTTTTTCAGCGGATGGAGGAAATGACGGTTCCTGACAAGCTGAAGCTGCTGCAATTCATTACTACAAACGTTGTGGAGGAATTGGTCGCCAAGCGAAAGCATAACGGGTATATGACAGAAATTGACGATATGATGGCTTGCCTCATCAATATGAAAGCGCTTGATCAAAATCGTATTCATGATGAGATTATCCAGATTGCGGAGGAAGCACAGCAATTCCTGAAAACTAAGTTTGAAATCGACGTGACGGTGTCAATTGGCGGACTTCATGGCTCATTTGCCGGTATAGCACAGGGGTACAAAGAAGCGTTGGATGCGATGGAATACAAGCTTGTCATGGGAAAGCGCGAGATCATCGTCTACGACCAATTGCAATTCGACAGCTTGTCGGATCTGAAGGATGGCTACTTCTTCCCGTTGCAGGTAGAGCAACAGCTTATCAATTACGTCAAGGTTGGGGATGTCGATAAAGCTCGGCGAACGCTCGACGATATTATGGACCGGAATTTCAATCGGATTACGCTATCGGTTGAGCTGACCAAGTGTCTGCTATTCGATCTGATCAGCACGTTCGTCAAGACTATTCAGGAGATTGGAGATATACAGGAAACGTTCCTTGCTAACAATCCCCGGGCAATTGAGAAGCTGGTCGCTTCCGAAACAGTGTCGGATATGCACCGCGAGCTAGGTATCATGTTGGAAGAGGTATGCCGTTACACGCTTGCCAAGAATTGCGCCAACAAGAATAGGCATAAACAAGATGAGCTTCAGCAGTTCACGCAGTCGATTATTCGCTATATTGAGAGCCACTACCAGGACACGAATCTGAACGTATCCCTGCTAGGGGAGCAGTTCAGTATGAAGGCTACGTATCTCTCCAAGCTGTTCAAGGATCAGACTGGGGAAGGCTTACCTGATGCCATTAATAAGATTCGCATTGAGAAAGCAAAGCAGCTGTTGAAGCTGGAGCGTGCTCCACTGCAAGAAGTGGCCAGCCGTTGCGGCTTCAGCGATATGAATACGTTCATGCGTACGTTTAAGAAATGGGAAGGGATTACGCCGGGCAAATATAAAGTGTTGGAATGATTTTCGACGGTTGAATTGGATATTTTGAGATGTTTAGCGATGAATTTGCGCATGATTTTGGATGTACTGACTATAGAGCCGGAAACCTCTCTATCGCATAATCAGGTGTGTAGTCCCCGACAGGGAATAAAGATTATGAGGAGGTCAATGAACGTATGAGCGCATTATCCAAAAGCTCGGTCATCGCACTGGCGACCATCATGATGAGTGGAACCGTGCTGGCTGCCTGCTCCAAGGGTACCGATACATCCAACCCGGGTACGTCGCCGGATGGTACCAAGGGAGCGGAGGCAGCAGCAACCTCCTATCCGATCAAGACTGACGCAGTGTTGACTCACTGGTACGTAGCAGGTGGAGCTCAGCTAGCTGTAACTCCAGAAGTGAGCAACTGGCCGATCTTTCAAGAGTTGGCCAAGCGGACCGGCATCAAGGAGAAATACATCTCACCAGCGGTCAATCAGCAGAAGGAGCAGTTGAATGTCATGTTCGCTTCTGGCGAGTATGCCGACATTATTGAATGGAACTGGTTGAATGATTATCCAGGTGGTCCTGAGAAGGCGATCAAAGACGGCAATATTCTCAAGCTAAATGATCTGATCGATAAATTCGCGCCGAACTTGAAGAAATATCTCAAAGAACATCCAGATGTGGACAAACAGATCAAGACGGACAATGGTTCCTATTACGCATTTCCTTTCATTCGTGGGGATGAATGGCTGAAAACGTACGGAGGACCGATTCTCCGAAAGGACTGGCTGGATGATCTGGGTTTGACTGTGCCTGAAACGATTGACGATTGGTATACGATGCTGAAGGCGTTCAAAGAAAAGAAAGGCGCCACAGCCCCACTTACATTCGGAAGCGTACCGCGGCTGTTCGATGGATTGGCTACTGGGACTATAATCGGCGCATTCGGTGTAACCCGCGGCTTCTATATGGAGAGTGGCAAAGTCAAGTTCGGTCCTGCACAACCGGGGTACAAGGAGTTCCTTGCTACAATGCGCAAATGGTATGCCGAAGGCTTATTGGACAAAGATATTGCTACGGTCGATGGCAAAATCCAGGATGCCAACATGACGTCTGGCAAATCCGGCGCAACGTACGCTCTCGCAGGCGGCGGTATCGGGAAATGGCTGGGCGCGGTTAAAGATAACCCGAAGTATAACTTGGTCGGGGCGCCATACCCGGTATTGAAGAAAGGCGACAAGCCGAAGTTCGGTCAGAAGGATTACACGGCTCCGAACGGCGGTACGTATGCCATCTCGCCTAAGAGTAAGAACCAGGAGCTTGCTGTGAAATTGTTGGATTACGGATATAGCCCAGAGGGTTCCATCTTCTTCAACTTCGGGGCTGAAGGCCTGACACATACGATGATTAACGGTTATCCGACTTACACCGACTTAATCAAGAAAGACTACTCCTTGAATCTGGGTCTATACACGCGCTCGACAGGTGGCCCGACGATTCAGGACAAACGCTATTATGAGCAGTTCGCCGCACTTCCTCAGCAGAGAGATGCCGTCACCACCTGGTTCAAGACGGATGTAGACAAATATATGCTGCCACCGGTTTCGCCAACACCGGAGGAGAGCTCAGAGATGGCCAAGATCATGACAGAGGTGAACACTCTGGTGGATGAAACGACGATCCGTATCGTGCTCGGAACCGATCCGCTTGAGGCATATGATAAATTCCTCGATCGGCTGAAATCTCTCAAGATTGATCGCGCCGTGGAAATTCAACAAGCTGCCCTGGATCGATATAACAAGCGATAAGCACGACTGTAGTAACAGGGAGGGTTACATCCCTCCCTGTTTCTTATTCAAGAAAGGAGAAACGAGATGGAAACGACGACTCGCAAGATCGGATGGAAGCAGTTTCTCCTCAAGGATTTACTGCGTAACAAGCTGCTGTATGTCATGATGATTCCGGCATTGGCTTACTATTTTATTTTCCATTACGGCCCGATGTATGGGGCTATTATCGCGTTCAAAGACTACTCCCCCAATACGGGTATCTTGAACAGCGAGTGGGTAGGCTTCGCACATTTCAAGGATTTCTTCAGCGGCTATTATTTCTGGCGTATACTCAAGAATACCGTCCTAATCAGCGTCTACACCTTGATATTCGAATTTCCAGCACCGATCATTCTGGCTCTGCTCATTAACGAACTGCGCAATAATAAGTTCAAGCGTATCGTGCAGTCGGTTACGTATATGCCTTACTTCATCTCGCTGATCGTCATATGCGGCATCGTGAAAGACTTCACGAACAGCGGCGGCATTATTAACTCAGCATTCGCGTACTTCGGGGGAGATGGCAAGACTATGCTGCAGAACCCCGATTATTTCCGCCCAATCTACATCGCTTCGGAGATCTGGCAGCGAATCGGCTGGGAGTCGATCATCTATATCGCCGCCTTGAGCGGCATCGATCAGGAGCAGTATGAAGCCGCACGCATGGATGGGGCAGGCAGATGGCGTCAAATGTGGAACATTACACTACCGGGCATATTGCCAACGATTACGATTATGCTCATTCTGCGCATGGGGAATCTGTTGAACGTAGGATTCGAGAAGATCATCCTACTGTACAATTCGTCCATTTATGATACAGCGGATGTGATTTCTTCCTACGTATACCGGAAAGGGCTGCTGGAGTTCAACTGGAGCTTCAGTACGGCTGTAGGGTTGTTCAACTCTATCATTAATTTGGCGCTGCTCATCGCAGCGAACTACATTAGCCGCAGAGTCAGCGAGAACAGCTTATGGTAGTTGTTATGAAAAGGAGGACTACAACATGGTATTGAAGCCGACACTCACCGACCGGATTGCCGATTGGATCATTATTCTGGTTCTGACTGTTCTCATGATTCTCACCGCATACCCGTTAATCTATGTGCTCCTAGCCTCTCTTAGCAACAGCGGACAGATGATTGCACATAGTGGTCTGCTCTGGAAGTCGTACGGGTTCCACTTGGACGCTTACCTGAAGGTGATCGAGAATCCGAGTATTCTTAGAGGCTATGGGAATACGCTCTTCGTCGTGATCGGAGCAATCCTTGTCAGCATGAGCGTGACCGCAATGACGGCGTATGTGCTGTCGCGCAAGCTAGTGTTCTGGAATAAAACGTTCATGTTCATTATCGTGTTCACGATGTTCTTCAGTGGTGGGCTTATCCCGTTTTATATGATCGTCAAGGGCGTCGGACTTATGAATTCCTTATGGTCGCTCATTATTCCGTTCACCTTGAATACGTTCAACATGATTATTATGCGAACGGCCTTCATGGCGATCCCCGACAGCCTGGAGGAATCGGCGAAGATCGACGGGGCGAATCATTTCACGATCTTCACCCGCATCGTTCTGCCGCTCTCACTGCCGGTGATCGCCGTTATGACGCTGTATTATGCGGTGGAGAAGTGGAATGGCTGGTTCTATGCGTCTCTCTTCCTGAAGGATCGAGCTCTATTCCCGCTGCAGCTCATATTAAGGGAAATTCTGATCTCCAACTCGACGGATGCGATGCTCGGTTCGGCCAATATGGATCAGATCGCACAAATCAGCGAGTCGATCAAGTATGCAACGATTATCGTAGCGACGTTGCCCATCCTGCTCGTGTACCCATTCGTGCAAAAGTATTTTGTCAAAGGGGTCATGGTTGGTGCTTTGAAAGGGTGAACGTAAGATTCGTCGCGTCCGCCGCTATAAGATCTGATAATATGCTAAGTATACCGGATGGAATGATGAGCGCCTTCTATACTCGATTTGCTACAGTTAGGATGAACTTACAATCGATTGACGGAGGCGACTTTTCATGCAAAGTAATACGAGCTTGCTAACACCAGAGGATACAGCCTATTATAGGGATAACGGATATTTGTTGTACAAAAAGCCGCTCTTCTCTGAACAAAAGTTGAGTCGCCTGACGGATATCTTCGAGGAGCAACTGGCGCTGAAGGGCAAGAAGCTGTCAGATGAGCTGGATACCCCGCACTTTCGCGATGAGCGATTGCTGGAGTTTCTGTTGGCGGATGAGGTGTTGGATCTGGTGGAGCCCATTCTGGGGCCGAATATCGGATTATGGTCGAGTCACTTCATCTGCAAGGATCCGGTCGTAGGGCGCGCCACGCCCTGGCACGAGGATTCCGCTTACTGGAAAGGTCGGATTAGCAGTTTCGACAGCATCGTAACCGTGTGGCTGGCCATCGACCGCAGCAATCAAGAGAATGGCTGCATGCGCGTCATTCCGGGCACTCATAACAACGGATTCTCTGAATATGAAGCTGTGGACAAAAGCAATAACCTGTTCAACTCGCAAGTGAAAAATATCGATGATTCACAAGCCGTATACTTCGAGCTGGAACGTGGCGAATGCTCGTTGCACGACAGTCGGATCATACATGGAGCGAAGGCCAATACAAGCGATTATCGCAGGTGCGGGTATACGATGCGCTATTTCTCAACAGAAGCGCGTGTCATTCCAGAGAAGAATCCGACTCATAAGGTGTGGCTGGCCCGTGGACGAGATGTAGCAGGGAGTCCATTCGAGAACGTATAACGACCTAGGAGTCTGTTCGAGATTCACCGAATTGCATTCGTCGGACAGACTCAAAGTAAGCGGAAGGGGAACTGTCGATGGTGCGGGAGAAAACGGTGCAGCCGACGCGGTTATTGAATGAGCAGTATATGGAGCTTAACCGGTCGTTCAATATATTCGTGCAAAAGCTGCAGGAGCCGTCTCCGCTTCATTGGCACGAGTTCTATGAGATGTGTGTCATTGTAGGGGGGAGCGGAACGAACATCGTGAACGGGGTGTCCTACGCCCTCTCCAGAGGCAGCTTGTTCCTGCTTACTCCTGCTGATTTCCACGAGGTATACCCTGATCCTGGTGCTGAGATGCACATTTATAATGTGATATTCTCGGAAGAGATGCTAGTGGGCGATTTGCGCGAGCTGTTGCTTGATGGGAATGCAAGCCGGATGCTTGAGCTGGATGAGGAAACGCTGCAGTGGGTGGAGAAGGAGTACCAGATTATCGATCGAGAGGTACGGGAGCTCAGAACCGGCCAGCGGCTGATGGTGAAAGGAGCGCTTGAGCGCATTCTGATCGAACTGCTGCGACAGCGGGAGCTCGGTTCGGATAACCGGAGTTTCCCGGGGGGAGCAGCTTCGGCATCAGGTCATATCGCCGTTGCAAGTGCCCTGCTCTACATTCAGCATCACTTCCGTGAGCCTTTGAGCCTGAAAGACGCCGCCCGCGAAGCTAGTCTAGCCCCGGGCTACTTCAGCTATTGCTTCCGGCAGACGACAGGCACCACGTTCCAGCATTACCTGCAGAATCTGCGAGTTGAATTTGCAGCCGCGCTGCTGCTAGCCTCACGACGGCCCATCACGGATATTTGCTTCGCCTCAGGCTTCCATACCCTCACCCACTTCGAGCGGGTGTTCAAGAGCAAATACGGTTGTTCCCCTCGTCAATACCAGCAGCAAGGACGACGAGAGGCGAAGGAATGATCAGCCGCTTGCCCTGTCTTCCTTTTGACGGAATTATATATTCCGAAATGCGCTGAAAGCGTTATAATAGAAGGATGATCATGTGCAACAAGCTCAATGAGGGAAGGGTTGATGTCAGATGCTGTATACCGGACTAGTATCCGTGACGTTTCGTCAATTGACACCGCAGCAAATTATTTCACTTGTAGTCGAGTCTGGTCTGGATGCGATCGAGTGGGGCGGGGACATCCATGTGCCCCCAGGGAATGTGAAGACAGCTAATGAGGTAAGAGAGCTGACGGCTGCCGCTGGCCTGAAGGTGGCTTCCTATGGGTCGTATTACCGCGTGGGGAGTCATACGAACTTTGCCGACGTGTTGGAATCGGCTGTGGCGCTAGGCGCTCCGATTATCCGCGTCTGGGCGGGCGACAAGGGCTCTGAGGCCGCAGACGAATCCTGGTGGGAGACGGTCATTCAAGACACACGGGCCATTGCTGAGCAAGCTGCAGCTGTAGGTATTCGGATCGGTTTCGAATTCCACGGGCATACGTTGACCGATACGCTGGAGTCGGCGCTTCGGCTTATGCGTGGAGTTGACCATCCTAACGCCTTCATCTATTGGCAGCCGCTCCCTACGATTAATACGGACGAGTATTTGCCTGGTATCGCTGCGCTGACTCCTTGGCTGGCTAACATTCACGCGTATTGGATTACACCGGGCTTGCGCTATCCACTGGAGGAAGGCGAGCAAGCTTGGTTGAGTTACTTGGAGGCGCTGCCGCCAAGTGATAAGCGATATGTGATGTTGGAGTTCGTGAAGGATGACGCGCCACAGCAGTTCCTACAGGACGCGGCCGTACTCAAGCGAATAGTCGCGAAGGTGAATGCGGCGAAATAATGTGGCTACATGTAAGAACCCCCGTCCAGGTGTTGGAATGGGGGTTTCTTGTATAGGTTGCTATTCTAATGTGAGGTGTTGCTTGGCAGGTGCAGTTTCAGCACTTACCTCGGCCAACACTCGCTCGATTGCACTGTATACCCGTTCTTTTTGCAGCGGCTTGGCAATGAAATCTCGGGCACCACTTGCGATTGCATCTATAACGGCTTGCTGGTGCGACATAGCCGAGCAGATGATAATCTTAGCTGTTGGATCGAGTATGCGTATTTGCCGCATCGCGGTAATGCCGTCCATATCGGGCATCGTTATATCCATCGTAACTAAGTCTGGCCGTGATTTACTGTACATTTGGATCGCTTCCTCGCCGCTCGCCGCCTCCGCAACGACGTCATATCCGAATTCGCGAAGCATTTGACTTAATATCGCCCTCATGAAAGCGGCATCGTCTACAATCATTATTTTCGCCACGGGATTACACCCTTTCGCAGTTACTCGCTTATCCCTTCTATACCAATCTATTAAAGCCAACGCTTTCTTAGAACGAGTATTTGGGCGCGATGCAAAAAGGATGTGGGCTTAACCGAAGAACGGTTTCCATAGATTCATAGACCCGATGAAGTCGGGGATGTTTTGTCGTCCTCGCTCAGTTCCAATACTTTGCGAACGGTGTTCTGTACGCGTTCTTTCTGTACGGGCTTGGTAATAAAATCCATTGCACCCCAATAAATAGCTTCAATCACCACCGGCTGCTGAGACATCGTGGAGCATATGATCACTTTGGCCTGTGGATTGATCGCTTTGATCTTGCGCAGAGCAGTAATCCCGTCCATAAGCGGCATCGTAATGTCCATGGTGACGAGATCAGGCAGCATCTCCTTGTACTTAATGACCGCTTCTTCCCCGTTGACGGCTTCTGCTACTACACTGCAGCCGATCTCACAAACGATATCTCTTAATATGGTTCTCATGAATGTGGCATCGTCTACGATCATTACAGTGTGCATGTTGATCACCTTTTCCCACGGCTGTGAAATCGTCCGGAGTTACTATTAAGTACTTACTTACTATATTAGGGGGTCGATCACCGGATTGAGAAGTTACTCACGGCACCTTTTCTTTGTTGAAGTATAGGACTTATGGCATAGATGCTCAATAACGGGGTTGAAAAATGTCGTTTAGCCCTTTTTGTTTTTGTACCTCACAATCGTCGTTCCTATGTTAAAATAAAGGAAACAAACGACTCAATCAAGGAGGAGGGGGTAGCATGGAACCAACACTAGTGGATCGATTTGGCCGAGTGCATGACTACTTGCGTATTTCCGTCACAGATCGATGCAACCTCCGGTGTGTGTACTGCATGCCGGCAGAAGGTATGGAATTCGAGCCGGACGACCGCATCTTGACGTTCGACGAGATTACCGAAGTTGTGGGTGTATTGGCTCGGCTTGGCGTGCGGAAGCTGCGCATTACGGGCGGAGAGCCGCTTGTCCGCAAAAACCTTGAAACGTTAATCGCCAGGCTATCCGCTATTCCAGGGATCGAGGATATTGCATTGACGACGAACGGAATCTTTCTCGCACCTAAGGCGGCAAGACTCAAGGAAGCGGGTGTAACCCGGGTGAACATCAGCCTGGACTCTCTGCGTGCGGATCGGTTCGCGACCATTACTCGCGGTGGGGATATTAACAAAGTGCTAGCTGCGATTGAGGAATCCGTACGGGTCGGATTTCAGCCGATCAAGCTTAATGTCGTGCTGATGAAGGGCGTGAACGATGATGAAATCGCCGACTTCCTGAAGCTAACGATGGAGCGCGACTTGACGGTGCGCTTTATTGAATACATGCCAATCGGACACGAGGACGACGGTTGGCGAAATAAGTATGTACCGCTATCTACGGTATTGGATGTATGTACGGCGAACGGCTGGGAAACAGCTCCCTTCGGCGACGTGTATGGCAACGGACCTAGCCGCAACTATCGTATTGAAGGAGCTAAGGGCACATTCGGGCTTATTCATCCGGTGAGCGACCATTTCTGCGAAACGTGCAACCGACTGCGGTTGACAGCAGATGGCAACATCAAGCCTTGCTTGTATTGGACGGACGAATTTAATGTGCGGACGTATATAGGCGATACAGCCGGGATGGAGCAAATGTTCTTCCGTGCGTTGGATGTGAAGCCGCTCAACCACGAGATGGCGCAAGCGTTGTCGCAGGAAGCTCAGTCCCATACCCCGACTGTTCGGCGCATGTCGCAGATCGGCGGGTGAGCCGTGAATCGCCACATACCGAGTAGAACAGCGGTATCCGTTCTGGAGGCGCGGAGGCGGATCGCCGCGCATGTGCCGGCCGGGCTTGCCGTCGAGCACGTACCGCTGCTCGACAGCTTGGGCCGCCGGCTGGCGTACGACGTGTGCGCGGACCAGCCGGTCCCGCACTTCCGTCGCTCCGGCGTCGACGGCTACGCCGTGCGCGCGCGCGACACCGCCGGCGCGGAACCCGGACGTCCCGCTGAGCTGGACGTCACGGAAACGATCGCTTGCGGCCATGTGCCGCAAGCGCCTATCGGCGCGGGTCAAGCCGCGCGCATTATGACCGGCGCCCCTGTGCCGGAAGGGGCGGATGCGGTCATCATGCTGGAGATGACCGATGCCTTGCCCCCTGCGGCGGCTCAGGCACCGCAGGGCGGCCGCGTGCGCCTCGGCAAGCCGGTGGCGCCGGGCGCCAACGTCACGCCGGCCGGCCACGAGGCGGCGGTCGGCGAGCGGCTGCTCGCCGCTGGCACGCGCATCGGCGCTGGCGCGGTCGCCGTGCTCGCGGCGCTCGGCCATGCCCGCGTCGCCGTGTGGCGGCGACCGCGTGTGGCCGTGCTCGCGACCGGCGCGGAGCTGATGCCGGTCGCGACGCCTTCGCCGCTCGCGGAGGGCCGCATCCGCGACAGCAACTCGGCGATGCTCGCCGCGCTGGCGCTGTCGGCCGGAGCCGAGGCGGAGCTGCTGTGCGCCGTGTCCGATCGGCTGGAAGACGTCCTTCCGATCATTCGGCAGGCGCTCACCTCGGGTGAATACGATGCCGTCATTACGAGCGGAGGCGTTTCCGTCGGCGACTATGATGTAATGGTCGAACTGTTCCAGCAATGGGAAGGTACATTGCTGTTCAATAAAGTACAGATGCGCCCAGGCAGTCCAACCACTGTCGGGGTTTGGAACGACCGTCTGTTGTTCGCGCTGTCAGGCAACCCAGGTGCATGTATGGTAGGCTTCGAGCTGATGGTTCGTCCCGCGCTCCTGCGCATGCAAGGCGGGGACGTTATCGATGGTGTTCGACCGATCCAGGCGATTCTGGAGGGCGATGCGATCAAGGGTATCGCCTATGAGCGATTCGTCAGGGGGCAGCTTCGAGTCGTTGCGGGCACCCTCTATGTATGTCCCGCGGGCGGGAACAAATCGAGTGACCTGCTCTCGCTGAAGGATGCACAATATCTCATTGTAGTGCCGCCAGGCGGAGAAGGTATTCATCCAGGCAGTCTTGTTGATGTACTGGCAATGGGAGGCAGCGGTATTAATCTTTAGCGTACTTCTGCCGCTTATGTCGCCTTGCATCGCGTCCGTCGTAATTCACGCTGCTCGTGAATCAAACATGCCCAGCACCTCATGGCGCTGGGCATGCTCTTCAGGCTGCGACATATGAAGGCGAGATTAGAAACAGCAGCCCTCTAAAACGATGACCAACAGGATGAATAGTACCAGAATTATGCCAATCATTGTGTGGAATCCACCAACAACTCCCATGCAAGCATCCCCCTTTCGAGTCTTGATAGTCCAGCATATGCCGCTTTTGCCTAAGAGACTGGACATTAGCCCTGTGCAGGCGCCCGGATTTGCTGACAAATCCAAAAGGCTCGGCCATTCCCGCAAGGGAACGCCGAGCTTTTACATGCATGAAAGTATAAGTTTCGGGAGATACATAGCCGATGATGCCATTTTTGTTACAGACCTGCAGGCAACTGGAATTGACTAGGACAACACTTCGACGGTTTCGTCTTTTTGTGAAAGATAACTCCATTAATTGGTCATCTAGGTATACAAATTAAGTTGTGCCGTGAATTTTTACTTATTATGGGAAAGAGGGTTAGGGTATGGATGAAATTCGTATTTTACGACAAGACGAAATGGATGAAAGCCTGGATTTATCAAGCTTTGCCTTCCAATATGAGCTGACGCTGGAGGAACGAGCCGAGAGAAAGGCGTATTCGAAGCCCGAAACGATCTGGGGATACTTCGTGGATGGCAAGATGGCCGCCAAGATGACGATCCATCCAATGCATACGTATATCAATGGACGGAAGCTGGCTATGGGCGGTGTGGCGAGCGTAGCGACATGGCCTGAATTTCGGCGGAAGGGGATGGTGGGTCAATTATTATCGAACGGACTGAAGGTGATGAAGGACCAGGGCCAGACGATTTCCTTCTTGCATCCATTCTCTATTCCGTTCTATAGGAAGTTCGGCTGGGAGCTGTATACCGATTATGTTCAATATGAGTTGAACGTTTCGCATCTGCCAGTTGGAGTACCAGCATCGGGCTCTGTGGAGCGGGTGGCTCGGGATTGGACCTTGTTACACGATCTGTACAGTTCGTATGCTTCGCGGTATAACGGCATGTTGGTGAGGGACGAGCATTGGTGGAATCAGTCAGTGTTCAAGAGGAAGGCGGGCCGGGCGGTCGTCTATAAGAATGAGGAAGGACATGCAGCCGGTTACTTGCTATACGAAGTCAAGAACAAACACTTGAAGGTGGGCGAATTCGTAGCGCTGGATATGGATGCCTGGTATGGTCTCTGGAAATTCATCGGTAATCATGATTCGATGTTCGAGCAGCTTACAGTTCAAACCCCTGTGGACGACCCACTCTCTTTTTTGCTGCACAACCCTAGAGTCAAGCAAGAGACGGAGCCGTATTTCATGGCCCGGATTGTTGATGTTCCCGCATTTCTGACGCAGTATGCGTTTGTCGCACCTGGAGAGAGTGAGCGGTTTATGTTGCTTGTTGAAGATGGACAGGCGGAGTGGAATAATGGCCGTTTCGACGTTCACGTTCTGAGCGCTGGGACGGTACAAGTAGCTGGGGCAGATTATGGTGAAGTGGAGGAGGGGGCGCGATCATCCGCCGAGGTTCGTTGTGACATTCGGGCGTTGACCGCTATGCTGATGGGTTATAAGCGGCCTGGTGAGCTGCAACGGTTCGGACTTCTAATTGCTGACGAGCAGACAGTTGCGATGCTGGAGCGGCTCATTCCTCGAAGCTCGACCTATTTGTCCGATTATTTCTAGTTATTCTTAGTTGTGGGCTGGGGATTACGGCTGTTGCAGAAATCGTTGCAAGTTATGCTTGTTCACAAAATCACTCAGATCAACTTGAGCTTGGAAAAGATGCGGCTTACTCTTATCGTCAATCAGCAATAACGTGGGATGGTTGACTGTGGCCCGGCTGATTATAACGAATAGTACTGCCGCGTGATCTTGCATCCATTTATTCTGCACAAACAGCGGAGGGTCCAGGGCGATGCCCACGATGATACCTTCTTTAGGCTCGGGATTCACGCTCGTGACGATATCAGAGATGGAGCCGATCCAGTTCAGCGCTTCCCGACGAATGTCAGGCGAGTTGTCGAACTTGTCTACGACTCGGCCTTTCGACACATCGAATACTTCCACTTGGGCAGGTTGAGCATGAACGGTCAGAACTCGGGAGGTGTATAGGGTGAGGGCCATTACGATGATCAAACTTACGAGTAGTCGAGTGGCAAATCGGGTGCCTGGTATGGTCATGGCGATGCCCCTTTTGGAGAGAATGGAAGATACTTTGGACTAGCTTGTACTGTCTGGGTTATTTTATGCGTTGAGCTGCCGATGTTCCGGTGTTAGAGACGATTAATAGACTTGTCCAGTTGATGGAAGAAGCTCTACAATAAGCTTAATAAGCTACCCGAACAGCTAGCGACGGTGCCATGTGCCGCTCTTCTGGTAGGGAGCGTGACAAACATCGGGAGGCTTCTTGTATGGGATACAAAGTAGCGATTATCGGAGCGGGGAACATATCCAGCGGACATTTGCAGGCCATTGCGGGGATGGCAGAGCTGGAATTTGCGGGTGTGGCCGATGTCGTTCTGGAGCGGGCGGTAGCCGCTGCCGAGAAGTACGGGACGAAAGCCTATCAAGACTATAAGGAAATGGTGCTGGAGCAGAAGCCGGACATCGTCGTAAACACTTTGCCGCCATTCCTGCACCGGGAAGTGTCGGTCTGGTGTGCGGAGCAAGGCTGTCATTTGTTATTGGAGAAGCCGATGGCTCCTACACTCGAAGACTGCAACGCTATTATGGAAGCGGCAGCACGTCATCATGTGAAGCTGCTTGTCGGACATACGATACATTATATCCATGATAATATCGTGGCGAAGTCGATCATTGAATCCAAGCAGCTGGGCGATCTGATTATGATTACCGATTCCCGGCACTTGACCTACTATCAGCCGAATCGGCCAACATGGTGCTATTGGAAAGCACAAGCGGGTGGCGGGATCTTCACGAACTTGGGCACGCATTCCATCGACCGTGTGCAGTGGATTACCGGTAGTCCGATCGTGAAGGTGAAAGCATCATTCTCTTATGGGTTTCCGATTGGCGATGTGGAGTCCAGTGGAATTGCTTATGTGGAGACGGCCTCTGGTGTAGCAGCCACGATCTCACAAAGCGGTCATGGCGGCGTAAACCGGAATGAAGCGGAGTTTCTGTTCACAGGCGGCATGATGAAACTCGCTACAGGTGCCGGACTGTGGCTGAGCCAGAATGGACAATACGAGCCGGTGGAGATGGCGGGTGCGGTTAATTCGTTCGTCTTACAGTTCCAGGATTTGATTGGAGCGATTGCGAGCGGCAATGAGCCGGGATGTTCTGGCGAATATGCGCGCAGCGTCGTCAACGTGGTCAATACGATGTATGAGTCGCACCGCGTAGGTAGTGAGTTAGCTATAGAAGTATAATCGGCCCGGAGGCCGCGCTGAGAGAGCTGCAGCGCGGCTTTTGAGATTGTCAATTCATTGTGGACCTAGGAGTGGGAAGTGAAAAAGAGGACCCTGGCGAGTTTTGGCTTGAACCTCCATACTGCGAAAGCCCTTATATAATCAAGGGAGGCAAACAAGATGTTTGAAACCCGGGGCCCCCACAAAGTACTCGGAAATACTACAGAGCTTCGCTTCACTTTGTGGGGATGACTAAGGGTCCTTTTCACTTGGAACGGCCGATTATGCTACATTTAGGAATGAATCGACGGTTTAGCTATTACAAGTTCTCCAAGTACGCAAGAACCGCCTTCGCTTGCTCACCGCCGGCTTTGGCATGCTGAAGCAGCGGGATCGTATGCGGTCCCTTGGCCTGCAGCAGCGCCGGATCGTTATCCAGATAAGCCTTCACGATGTTCAGCTTCCCCAGCATAGCGGCTGCGAATACATCCATTCTTGCACCCTTCTCCAGTAAATAGACAGCGATGTCTGTTCTCCCCGTATGCGCCGCTGCACCAAGTCCGGTCTCCCAGTCACCGCCACCCCAGTCCCAGCTTGCGTTCACTAAGCCGGGTTCTTGCTCCAGCAACAGCTGCACCTTCACGAAATCTCCATGCGCATGATAAACGAATTCTTTGACGAGTTCTGGGTTCAATGTTTCGGCCATTATTAATGCTCCTCTCCTTCTAACAAGCTAATCATCTCTTGATTTCCCTTCTGCTCCGCATAGCTGGCAGGGGTTAGTCCATCTGTATTAAGAATAGTTGGATTCGCTCCGTGCTCCAGTAGCAGCTTGGCCGCGGCCAAGCGGTTGAAATGAACGGCGACGTGCAGCGGAGTAAACCCGGAACGGATCGAGCCTTGGCAAGCCGCGTTCACATTTGCTCCGCTGGATACAAGCAAGCTGACAATGCTCTCATGATTGCCTGCGATAGAAGCGTGAAGCGCCGTATTGTTCAGCTTGCCGTCTTGGCTAAGCTGATTGATATCGGCTCCCGCGTTGAGCAGAACCCGTACCGTCTCTTCATTGCCGAAGAATGCGGCCAATCCAAGCAGGGAGTACCCATCCGCATTAAGGACACCGATTAGCTGAGGCTTATGGTGCAGTAGCTCCTTCAACCGCTCTGTAGCTCCAACGGCAGCCGCCTCGTACAGATTCAGCTCCGGTCCTCGCTCCAGCAGCAAGTCCTTAACTTCATGGGCATGATAGTAGGCAGAGAGAAGGACGGCGGTTTGTCCTTCTTCATTATTAGCGTGCACGAGTCCGGAATCTTTACTGAGCAATTGCTTTACTCGCTCCGCATTCTTGGTCTTCACCGCATCTAGCATTTCGTTCTTCAAGCTCTGCACGGTCTTGGCCAAATCCTTGGCACGCAGCAGCAGATCCTCCGACGATTGCACCCCCACGGCAATCAACTGAGAGGCGGCCTCGGAGCGACTTTGCGCTAAGCCGGCTTCAACTAACAGATCTACGGCCGATAGATCCGTGTCGTTCAAGCGCACGACAAGCACCGTTTGTCTGGGGTTCTTTTTCCTGCTCATGGTAGAAGCCTCGCTAAATCATGTAGTGTAATATTTATTACATTATTACGTTACCATAATATGCCTATATGCGCAATATCCCTCTGTGAAAACGGTAACAACTAGCCTCAACTCCAACTTGTTCAGATGTGCCCATCTCAGGCCTTGCTTGAACGTACCGCGGGGTGGGCTCGTCCACTCGACCAAGGTCCAGTACAGAAACCGTCGGTGGTCCGTTTTAGACAATTGCGATATGACCTAGAATAAAGACATGAACAACACGCAAACAACGAAAGGCGGTGAGTACGATGAAAATCAATCGGAATACAGGATGGGCGCTGTTCCTGATCGTCTGTGGAGGTCTGATCCTGATCGGCAAGCTGGGATTCGGCTTAGGGCATCTACTGGGGTACTTGTTCCCAATTGCCATGATCGGGCTAGGTTACATCGGCATCCGGAACGGCAGTAAATTTTGGGGATGGGCGATTCTGGTCATTGGGTTGCTAGCTCTTCTCGGCAAGTTCTCAGGTCTGTTCGCCATCATCATAGCAGCCGGGTTGATCGGGTACGGTGTCACCCTACTCAAGCGAAGTCCGAACGTCAACTAGTGTCAGATTCGATTAAATGGAAAAAGTCTTAAGGGAGGTAACCTATCGATGAGCCTGATGAAGCGGGTGAGAGACATTACAGTTGCTACGCTGAATGAGAAGCTGGAGCATGCGGAAGATCCGGTTCGATTGATCGACCAATACTTAACCGCTCAAAAGCAGCAAATTCAAGAATCCGAACGACTGTACCAACAAATGATGGTGCACGCTCAGACGATTCGCAGTCAAGTGATGACGGCGGAGCAAATGAAAGACAAGCGCGAACAGCAAGCGATGTTGGCTTTGAAGGCTGGCGAAGAGCAAGTGGCGAAGTTAGCTTTACAAGAGAAGATGCAGCATGAAGAAACGTACGAACGGTACGCCGGACTATACGAACAGAGCAAGCTATCGATCGTAGAGCTGGAGGAGCGTCTCGTCCAACTGAAGAAAGACTTCGACGAAGTGCTCAGCAAGCGCCATTACTACATGACTCGTCTGCAGTCGGTACGGTTGCAGCAGCAGATGAATGCCCGCATGAGCGGGATGAGCGAAGGAACTGGAGGCCGAGCCTTCACCCGTCTCGAGGAACGTATCTCGGACATGGAATTCGAAGCTCGTTCCTTACGGGATGTCCGGCAGATGGGCCGTGAGCTATCGCAAGCAGGTACTGCCGTTCAGCAAGTGTTGGAGCGCGAGATGCAAAACCTGCGGAACAAGCTCGAGAAGGAAGGTTGGTTGAAATGAGCAAGAAGCTATATCGTTCCCAGAGAGACAGGAAGGTACTCGGATTGTGCGGAGGCCTGTCGGATATGCTAGGCGTGGATGCTACGTTGCTGCGACTGGTCGTCGTAGTAACGACGTTCTTCACAGGGGGCGCTCTTATCGCGATCTACTTCATCGCAGCCTTGATTATCCCGAAGGAGCCCACATTCAACTCTCCGATGATGAGCGGTTGGAACGAGTATGGCACAGCTGGGGCACCGATGTCAGCGGGTATGTCTGGCTACGGTCAAGGTACCATGTTCGGTAGCAACACCATGAAGAGTACGTACCCTGCGAATAACATGTCATCCTTTTCCAAAGTCCCGCCAGCCGAGCAATCGCGTTTGGATGATGTCATGCAAGATATCGAGAAGAAGGCCATGTGGAAAGAAATTCAGGAATTGAAAACTAAACTGTCTAACTATGAGAAGGGAGAAGTGTAAAAAATGGGAGTATTCAAACGGATTAAAGATATGACGAAGGCGTCGGTAAATGAGTTGTTGGATAAGGTGGAAGACCCGATCATGATGTTGAACCAGTACATTCGTGATATGGAGGAAGAGATCGCTCAAGCTGAAGTGACGGTTGCCCGTCAAATCGCCAATGAGCGCAAGCTGCAAGAACGTCTGAACGAGGCAGTTCGCATGAGCGCCGATCGGGAAGGTAGAGCGGGAGAAGCTCTGAAGAACGGGCAGGAGGCAAGCGCACGTCAAGCCTTGGAAGAGAAGCTGTATTACGATCAGAAGATTGTCGAATATAGTGACATGCATGTGCAGTCCAAAGGTCAGGCCGATGAATTGTTGCAACAATTGCATGACATGAAGGATGAGTTCTACAAGATGCGCAACAAGCGCAACGAGCTCGTTACCCGTGCTCAATTGGCGAATGCCAAGAAACAGATGGCCCAAGTCAGCTACTCGAACACGATCGAGAGCGGCAGTGCTTCCCGCGGCTTCCACCGCATGGAAGAGAAGATTATGCAGATGGAAGTAGAAGCGGAAATCACCCGCAAGCCATTCATCCCATCGTCTGCTCTGAGCGCAGCACCTACATTAGACTTCGCGAAGCAGGAGAAGGTCGATCAGCAATTGGCCTTGTTGAAAGCGAAACTGCAGCCTGAAGCACCGCTCGCAGCACCTCTTGCTACATCGATTCCAGTCGAATCGAATGCCGTAAGCGCTGCTGCAGCCGAGTAAGCTGCAAACAAAAGCTTGGAAGGCGTTAACCAACTGTGATATTCTAAGTAAAGCCAGCCATAGGACGGCCGAACGTCGCCTCTATGGCTCTTCTCCATCTTAACCGAATTATGATAACGCAGCGTGGACACCCTGTGATTGCGAAGAGACTTTCATTTGAAATATGATTAAGGAGGTGCGGCAATGGATCAACGAAATCGGAATACAGCTTTGGTGCTGATCGTAGCAGGGTTGTTTATTTTGATGGATCATTATTTAAGTTTTTTTACCACTGCCGCCCTCGTTCTCGTTCTGTTAGGGTTGTACAAGATTCGAACGTCACCGGACAAATCAGGCTATTTGATTCTGGGCATCGGAGTCGTTATTTTTTTCAGTAGACACTTTACGTTTATTCTCGCGATTGTGCTGATCTCGCTCGGGTTGTTCTATATGAATTCCAAGCGGGCGCATCGCGGAGAAGGGCATTACCAGAAGCATAATTTCATCGAAAGCATTAAATGGAACCAGGAATCATGGGTGCTCAAAAACGCCAGCATGTGGAACCTGATCGGTGAAATCTACATTGACTTGTCACTCGCTCTGCCCGAGCAGAAGGAAACGACACTTGTCCTGCAAGGTGTACTGGGCGATGTGGATATTATCGTACCGGAGGACCTAGGTGTCAGCGTGACCGCTTCTGTCATCGTAGGGCAAATCGACGTAGCTCGCGAGAAGGAAACCGGCGTCTTGAACAAGATTGTATGGGAATCACCGAACTACGCTTCGAGTGATCAAAAGGTGAAACTGATCGTCTCCTACCTCATAGGGGATATTGACATAAAAATCGTGTAGTGGGGGACCGGCCGTTGGATAAAAAACTGACCAATATGATATGGCGCAGTATGGGCGAATCGATCCTTCTAAGTCTCACGATGTTCGGCATGGTCGTCTATCTGTTGTACTATTACGATTATATTCGCCCTTTCCCGTCCTGGGTGGAAGGGATTCGATTCAGCTTGCTGCTGATCGGTGCTGTTGTACTGATTGGCGGGGTGTACGGCTTCTGGTCAAGCAGTCGGTCGAAGCGTAGGTTGGAGCAGCTTGGAGATTCTATGCTGCATTTGGAGAAAGGCAACCTCAGCCGTCCGATCCCGCAGCTCGGCTACGATGAGATCGGGCGTCTGGGTGAGCAGTTGAGCCGTATCAGTACGAAGTGGGAGGAGCAGGTATCATCGCTTCAACGGCTGTCGACGAATAATGCGGAGCTGGCTGAGAAGGCTCGCCTCTCTGCAGTTGTGGAAGAGCGCCAGCGGCTAGCTCGCGATCTGCACGATGCTGTCAGCCAGCAGCTGTTCGCCATCTCGATGACCGCGACTGCGGTCGGCAGGACGCTCGATAAGGACTTCGAGAAGGCGAAGCGGCAGATAGCGTTGATCGAGGAGATGTCATCTGTGGCGCAATCCGAGATGCGGGCATTGCTGCTGCATCTACGACCGGTGCATCTGGAAGGCAAGCGACTCTCTCAAGGCTTGATGGAGCTCTTGCAGGAGCTACAGGCGAAGGTGCCGATTGACATCTCCTGGGATATGGACGAACGTATTCGGCTGCCGAAGGGCATCGAGGATCACTTGTTCCGCATCGTCCAGGAGGCATTATCGAACACGTTACGACATTCCAAGGCGACCCATATGGAACTCAAGCTCGTTCGTCCTTCGGATAACATCCGCTTATCCATCCGTGATAACGGAGTTGGTTTCGTTCTGGACGAGGGCAAACACGTCTCTTACGGCATACAATCGATGAAGGAGCGGGTGAACGAGATCGGGGGAACGGTTCACTTCATTACTGCGCCTGGCAAAGGAACCCGGATCGAAATACGAGTACCTATATTGGCGGAAGAAGAAGGGGAGATGTGAGTAATGGATGAGATCAAAGTTCTGCTCGTGGATGATCACGAGATGGTACGGATCGGGTTGGCAGCTGTTCTTGGAACAGAGGATCAGATCGAAGTAGTAGGGGAAGCCAGCAATGGGCTCGAAGGGATCCGCCTTGCGCTGGAATATCGGCCGGATGTCGTATTAATGGACTTGGTTATGGATGGCATGGACGGGATCGAGACGACCCGCAAGCTGCTTCAGCAGCACCCGGACTGCAAGGTCATCGTTCTGACCAGCTACTTGGACGACGAGAAGATGTATCCTGTTATCGAAGCAGGCGCATTCAGCTATTTGCTGAAGACGTCCCGCGCTTCTGAGATCGCTCAAGCGATCCGCGCCGCAGCACGCGGCCAATCGATTCTCGAATCACAGGTCGCAGCGAAGATGATGAACCGATTCCGCCAACCGAAGCAGGAAGCGGCTCCACATGAAGAGCTGACTGATCGGGAGATGGAAGTGTTACGGCTCATTGCCAAGGGCAAGTCCAATCAGGAAGTCGCGGACGACTTGTTCATCGGGGTGAAGACGGTGAAGTTCCACGTCACGAACATCTTGGCTAAGCTGGGTGTGGAAGATCGTACGCAAGCGGCTATCTATGCGTTCAAGAACGGACTAGCGGAATAGCAGGCAGTGGTGTCTTAATGTTCATTTTGACTAAAGCTGTTGCAGGTTATACAATAGAGGCGAGTGACGACCAGCCCAATCTCTATTGGCGAGTACGAAGGGTAGGTAACGGGAATAAAGGAGAACGTAGACGGATGAGCGGTTTGCAAGCAGTTGTGCTTGTTATCTTCATCGTCCTGACTGTAGCATTCACTTGGGCGATGAGTAAGAAGTGGCGTAAATAACGTGATAATCGGTTGCCCTGTTAGAGGGGCAGGACGGTAGCGGACATGGATAAACGGCGAATAGCCGTTTTTTTGTTGATTTAGAAAGTATAACTTCGCTGATTGTTCATCGTCTCGGCAAACGCACGGCTTCAAAGGACGCCGTTAGGCGTTTATCCTTACAGAATCAGATAGTATAAACTTCGAGAGGTTGCATCCTGATTCGGCATAAAAAGTTACCGCTAAAGACGAACCCGCTTCACCGTGTTGCTCCGATAGGAGCTTTTTTTATTGGTTTCAGCTGGTCGGAGAATGAATTCAGTTTTGCGGCGAACGTCCGCTCCTAGATTGGGACAAGTGTTGGTTTGACCTGATCTCGTCTTCATTTGTTCAGATTTTGTTCAGAAAAATAAAGGGTAAGTTCAGATCTAGTCCAAATAGTTTTGCTATGATATATATGTCGATTCATGTCGACTTAAACGTCCCTAAGATAACGATTCTCGGCATGATCGTAACCGATAGTATCGTGAGTTGGGTAGCTGCGTTCCTTCACTAGAATTCATATCGAAGTATCAGTTATGTAGTAATTACAGTTGATTTCTTCTACTTTTTTCACAATCTATTATTCTAATAAGGAGGAATACGCAGGCAGAGGTTCTCGAGCAAGCGCATATGACGAACTTTTAGTTCTTTTTACCTATATTTTATATTACAGGAATTCCGATGTGTAGTAAGATAATCAAGTATATTCTTATTGCTATTAGGCCATCGATTTCACAACATGCATTGGAGGAAATATTTTGAGAAATAAGCAAATGAAAAGAGCAATTGCACGGACTTTAGTATGGTTGTTGATGGCTGCTTTGATTTTCCAAGGACCGCTCATTCCGAAGGCGATCGCAGGGGTGGTAGATGCTAATGCTATTGAATTCACGGCTTTGGATCCTGCTGTTCTTGAGAGAGGAGCAATCGGTCTTGCAGGCGGAAAGACAGGTCTTTTGTATAAAGATTCTACGAATACAACGTATTATTATAAGGTAATGGACAAGACGGGAACCATCGTATTTACCCAAAATATCAGTACGATTATGGGCTCTCGTGCATCAAATGTCAGTACATTGAAAGCTTATCCGATTGCTGGCGGTAAGACGATCATTACCTGGGAAGGCACCAGCAATGGATGCGACAATAACACGGGGAATATGATCCAATTCATTATTCTGGATGCAGCCGGTAATCTCAGCAAATCAGCAACGGATATCAGCACGCAAACTGCCAGTTATAATTGCTTTACAAATGGGGCCGAACTATCGAACGGGAATATCGCTTTTATATGGCAGAATGCCGGTGACGAGTATTTCATGCGCATCTTTGATGCTTCTGGTAATTCAGTCACAACCCCTGCCTCTATCGATAAGACAGGTACACGCGAGGCTTTAGGCTCCTATGATTCTACCTACACTCACAGCATTGCGGCTAACAATAACGGTACATTCATGATTACCTACAATACATACAACAGCACTTATTATTATGGTGTCATCTACAATAACAACGGTACACAAAAAACGATCAACGGGTATAACCATTTTAAAATATCCAATAACCAGATACCCGGTAGTGCTAACGCCTCGGTATTTGGTTTATCCAATGACAGTTATGCCATTCTGTACAATTCAGGAACGAATTCAAACCACTATCTGAAAATTATGAAAGACGATGGGACGGCTGTAACGGAAATCACCAATCCAGATTTGAAATATTTGACGACTATAGCTGTACCTAAGGTAGTTCCATTAGCAGACGGCGGTTTCCTTCTTGGCAGTTATGATTCGTCAGCAGCTCGTGTTGGATACGGGAAACAATATCAGAACAACGGAACGCTAGTATCAGACTGGCAACAAGTCGATAACGATGGACATGGTACTCTTTATTATTATTTCCCGGGTTATGACGGCGGGTTCGGATTGTATAACGGATCTACCGGTCATCTTGTGCTACATAGTATAGGTTCTGGCAATGCCAACCCGCCTGTAATTACCTCGAACGGAGGCGGCGTGACGGCGAGCGTGACCGTGAATGAGAACACGACGGCGGTGACGACGGTAACGGCTACTGATGCGGATGCCGGGTCGACGCTGACCTACTCCATCTTGGGAGGAACAGATGCGTCGTCGTTCACGATCAACCCGACCACCGGCGTACTTGCATTCCTAACAGCGCCTGACCGTGAAGTGAAAGCAAGCTATGCCGTCACGGTGCAGGTATCGGACGGGGTCAATACGGATACACAGGCGATCACGGTCACGGTGAACGATGTGAACGATACGGCTCCCGTGATCACCTCGAACGGAGGCGGCGCGACGGCGAGCGTGAGCGTGAACGAGAACACGACGGCAGTGACAACGGTAACGGCGACGGATGCAGATACGACAGGGACACTCACCTACTCCATCTCTGGCGGAACAGATGCGTCGGCGTTCACGATCGACCCAACGACCGGCATGCTGGCATTCTTGGCAGCGCCTGACCATGAAGTGAAGGCAAGCTATGCCGTCACGGTGCAGGTATCGGATGGTGTCCATACGGATACGCAGGCGATCACGGTGACGGTGAACGATGTGAATGAATTTATCCCGTCGATCACCTCGAACGGGGGCGGTGCGACTGCCAGCGTGAGCGTGAACGAGAACACGACGGCGGTGACGACGGTAACGGCTACAGATGCGGATGCCGGGTCGACGCTGAGCTACTCCATCTCAGGCGGAACAGATGCGTCGTCGTTCACGATCGACTCAACGACCGGCGTGCTGGTATTCCTGGCAGCGCCTGACCGTGAAGTGAAGGCAAGTTATGCCGTCACCGTGCAGGTATCGGACGGTGTCAACACGGATACGCAGGCGATCACGGTGACGGTGAACGATGTGAACGATACGGCTCCTGTGATCACCTCGAACGGAGGCGGTGCGACAGCGAGCGTGAGCGTGAATGAGAATACGACAGCGGTCACGACGGTAACGGCGACGGATGCAGATACGACCGGGACGCTGACCTATTCCATCTCTGGCGGAACGGATGCGTCATCGTTCACGATCGACTCAACGACCGGCGTACTGGTATTCCTGGCAGCGCCTGACCGTGAAGTGAAGGCAAGCTATGCCGTCACGGTGCAGGTATCGGACGGTGTCAACACGGATACGCAGGCGATCACGGTGACGGTGAACGATGTGAACGATACGGCTCCCGTGATCACCTCGAACGGAGGCGGCGCGACGGCGAGCGTAAGCGTGAACGAGAACACGACGGCAGTGACAACGGTAACGGCGACGGATGCAGATACGACTGGGACATTGACCTACTCCATCTCTGGCGGAACGGATGCGTCGTCGTTCACGATCGACCCAACGACCGGCGTGCTGGCATTTCTGGCAGCGCCTGACCATGAAGTGATGGCAAGCTATGCCGTCACGGTGCAAGTATCGGACGGTGTCCATACGGATACGCAGGCGATCACAGTGACGGTGAACGATGTGAACGAATTTACCCCGTCGATTACCTCGGACGGAGGCGGCGCGACGGCGAACGTGAGCGTGAACGAGAATACGACGGCTGTAACGACGGTAACGGCAACGGATGCAGATACGACCGCGACGCTGACCTACTCCATCTCAGGCGGAACAGATGCGTCGTCATTCACAATCGGCTCAACGACCGGCGTGCTGGTATTCCTAGCAGCGCCTGATCGTGAAGTGAAGGCAAGTTATGCCGTCACCGTGCAGGTATCGGACGGCGTCAATACGGATACGCAGACGATCACGGTGACGGTGAACGATATGAACGATACGGCTCCCGTTATCACCTCGGACGGAGGCGGCACTACGGCGAGCGTGAGCGTAAACGAGAACACGACGACAGCGGTCACGACGGTAACGGCGACGGATGCAGATACGACCGGGACGCTGACCTACTCCATCTCTGGCGGAACAGATGCGTCGTCGTTCACGATCGACCCGATGACCGGCGTGCTGGTATTCCTGGCAGCGCCTGACCGTGAAGTGAAGGCAAGCTATGCCATCACGGTGCAAGTATCGGACGGGGTCAATACGGATACGCAAGCGATCACGGTGACGGTGAACGATGTGAACGATACGGCTCCTGTGATCACCTCGAACGGTGGCGGTGCGACAGCCAGTGTGAGCGTGAACGAGAACACGACGGCAGTGACAACGGTAACGGCGACGGATGCAGATACGACCGGGGCACTGACCTACTCCATCTCTGGTGGAACGGATGCGTCGTCGTTCACGATCGATCCAACGACTGGCGTGCTGGTATTCCTGGCAGCGCCTGACCATGAAGTGAAGGCAAGCTATGCCGTCACGGTGCAAGTATCGGACGGTGTCCATACGGATACGCAGGCGATCACGGTGACCGTGAACGATGTGAATGATACGGCACCTGTGATCACCTCGAACGGTGGCGGTGCGACAGCCAGCGTGAGCGTGAACGAGAACACGACGGCAGTGACAACGGTAACGGCAACGGATGCAGATACGACCGCGACGCTGACCTACTCCATCTCTGGTGGAACGGATGCGACGGCCTTTACCATCAATGCGACAACCGGCGTGTTAGCTTTCCATACATCGCCCAATCACACTGCTCCTACTGACGCTGACCACAACAATGTTTATGAGGTGACCGTGCAAGTATCGGACGGTACGAATACGGACGTCCAATCAATCTCCGTGACCATTATCGATAATATCGCTCCAGGCATTCAATCGGTAACGATACCTGGCGATGGTATTTACCGTGCGGGACAAACATTGGACTTTAGTGTTCTCTTCTCAGAACCTGTCCAAGTATCGAGTGGAATTCCAACCATTGCGCTTACAATCGGGGCAGCCGCTCAACAGGCCTTGTATTTTTCCGGTAGCGGCACCAATCAGCTGCTGTTCCGTTACATCGTTCAAACTGGCGATGAAGATACAGACGGTATACTTATGGATCCAGCCATTGTATTGAACGGCAGCTCGCTGCAAGACTTATCGGGTCATAACTCTGGGCTTGTTCTGTCAGGTGCCGGAAGCACTGCCGGCATTAAAGTGGATACAATAGCTCCGACTGTTCAATCTGTGCAAGTACCGGTGAACAGAGCTTACGTCGCAGGGGATGCGCTAGATTTTACAATTAGCTTCGATGAGATCGTTACTCTTGGTAATGGTTCACCTAGCCTTGGACTTACAGTGGGATCTAACAATACCTTATCAGCGGTGTACCAGTCTGGGTCTGGCAGTAACGCGCTAGCATTTCGCTATGTCATCCAGGCGGGGGATAATGATGCTAATGGGATTGAAGTATCGGGACCTCTAGCTCTGAATGGTGCTTTCCTACGAGACGCAGCTGGGAACAATGCCGATCTTACGTTACACAGCGTGGCCAATACTACTGGAATTCTCGTCGATACAACTCCTCCGGCACCGCCAGTAGTGAGTGTAACCCAAAATGTGTACTTCACTAGCAACACCTTTACCATTCTGGGAACTGGCGAATCGGGGGCACAAATTCAGCTGTTTATTGACGATACTTTATACGACATAGGTTCAATTACTGGCGGAAGCTGGGGAATCACGATTTCCGGTCTATCAGAGGGTGCTCATACCGTGAAAGCGGTGGTACAAGACCAAGCCGGCAATACAAGCGCTTTTACCGCTTCTATTCCTTTCTTTGTCGATGTGACTGTACCTGGCAAACCGACGATCACATTAAGCCATACCCAGTGGACACGAACCGATGTGACAGCCTCTGTATATGGAGATACGCATAATCTGTTGGAATACAAATTGGGTAATTCCGCAGATTGGTCCGTGTATACAGCTCCATTAAGCATAGTTACAGAGGGAGAACAAGTTCTGTTTGTCAAACAAACGGATCCTGCCGGGAATGTAAGCGCCATTGAACAAGCAACTATCCGTATTGACAAGACAGCACCAAGTATTCAATTAAACCAGGGATCAGTTATTACGATTTATCTTGGCGATCCATTTACCGATCCAGGCGCACTTGTATCGGATAATGTGCCGTCATTGCTTACAGCGACGGTTACGGGCAGTGTATATTCGGGTGCGGTAGGCAGCTACACGCTAAGATATAATGCAGTAGACTTGGTGGGCAACCCAGCCTTGGAACAAACGCGCATTGTGAATGTAGTGCCTAAGCCGATGGGATTATATTTTGATTCCTTGTCCTACCGGTTGATGCAAAACGATGCCACCACGTTCTCCGTTAAAATGAGATATTCAACAGGTCAAGAAGCGGATGTGACTGCAGTTTCATCCTATACGGCCTCTGTGGCAAATATTGTTCAGATTACATCTGCTGGTAACATTCAAGGTGTGAAGGCTGGTCATACTGTCGTAACTGCAGTATATGGGTCTTACACCGCAATGGCTGAGGTGTTCATTGATCCGATCATTACAGGTATACAATTCGAGACAGCATCTGTTACATTGGCTTCCAATCAGTCCTTGGCTCTACTTCTGAATGCTAAATATTCAGATGGTTCGTTGAAGCCGGTAACTCTTCAAGCGACTTATACCTTCACCGCAGCAGGAATCGCTTCGATTTCTAGCCAAGGCGTTCTGATGAGTATTCGGGAAGGCAGTACGGTCCTTGAGGCGAAGTACGGGACGTTCTCAGCACAATTGATCGTCACAGTGGATGACCCGGATCCACAGCAGCCACAGCCAATAGCAACGAATTCTGGATCCAGTCGCCAAGTTATAGTGGATGATGGAAATGGTAAGACATCAGTGCGAGTTACTATTGTTCGTATAGAAGGCCCAGAAGGAAAAGCTATAGACCAGGTTGATATAGGTCAGAAGACGACAGAAGAAGCAATATCGCGTTCAAAGGAAGCTGGTAGCAATAAGATTAGAATTCTGATTGATGATCTGAAGGATAAGCCTGTTGACGAAGTAATTGTCAACCTGTCGAAGGAATCGATTGGTTTGCTGTCGAAGAACACCATGGGGCTGACTATTGAGACAGAGCATGCGGTTATTACGATACCTCAAGACTCGCTTAAAGAGATCGAAGATACAGAAGATCTGTTCTTCAAGATTACTCCTATCAAGAAAGAACAAGAGCGTCAAAAGGTTGAGCAACGCACGGTTGTAGCACCAGTCGTTGTTCAAGTGGCGGGAGGTCGGAATGTACAGATAGTCGGTGTGCCGATGATCATCGAAACCAATCTCTCGAAGAAGCCAGTTCAGGTGACATTCCCGATCCGGGGCATCGAAATTCCGACAGATGCTCGTATGAAAGAACAATTTTTGGCATCCCTAGCTGTATATATTGAGCACTCGGATGGGGAGAAGGTGCTTCAACAGGGTAAGATTGTTTTCGATGATAAGGGAGTTCCTGTAGGTATAGAAATTGCAATTGAGAAATTCAGTACGTTTACGATCGTTTCGATCAAGGGGAATGCGGTCCAGCATGATCCGTATTTGGAAGGTTATGATGATGGGACATTCCGTCCTAATCACGCCATATCCCGTGCTGAAATGGCAATGATGTTATCTCGCTTGCTTGTTCAATCGAACAACACCATTGTTGGAACCAGTTCTCCGTTCCCCGATGTGTCACAAAATCATTGGGCTCTCCAAGCCATTGTCCAGGTGAAGCAGGCTAAGCTGATGGTGGGCGATGATCGTGGAACATTCCACCCAGATGATTCGATTACCCGCGGCGAAATTGCTGCAATTGTCTCAAGGTGGTTGAATCTTCCGGTCATTACGCGCAACAGCAGCTTCAAAGATATTGAAGGGCATTGGGCTAAGGATGAAATCAACAGAGTACAAGAGAAGCGCATTATTAGCGGGTATGAGGACGGCACATACCGTCCAGACCAAAAACTCACTCGGGCTGAAGCGGTCACGATCATGAACCGGATGTTGAATCGTAGACCACTCCATCAGGTTACGACGCCGACTTGGACCGATGTCCCTTCATCCTACTGGGCATTTCCGGATATTGAGGAAGCTTCGCTGAAACATCATTCAATCCGTGAACTTGATGGTTCTGAGACATACAATCCATAAAATGCGTAATAAACCCCGCAGGCTTCGGCTTGTGGGGTTCTTTGTGAAATGGCTGCTTCATCCGCTGCGTTCTTCGTGGAAGCTACCACAGAGAACGAACTAAAAGGTGCTAAAGGTGATAAGGGTGTAAAGGGCGAAGATGGTGTTAGAGGTGATAAGGGTGAAATAGGCACAAAGAGTGATGGCTCTTTTTTTGTTGTTCAAATAACTGATCCATCCAAGCCAAACCGATGAAGCTCGCATAAGATGTAGCGAGCTCAACAGGTGTCGGGGGATGAGGCGAGTGATAAGGAAACGTATACCGGAACGAGACGACAGATCAATATTAGATCTCATTCGCAGCGAACTACTGCCTTATACGAAGCGGACCATGCCAGGTGTGACCCTGGACCGGCGTACGCTGACCAAGCGGTTATCGGGCGATACAACGTATGTGTTTGTGAGGAACGGCGTCCAGCCGATCGGCTTCGTCAGTTGTCTGATTCGCGGGAGGAAATTGAATATCGATATGATCGCGGTCGACAGACAGGCCCAAGGGAAGGGGTTAGGTTCTCAGTTGATGAAGACAGCTGAACGATTCGGCAGACGGCATGGCTGCGACCAGGCGGTACTGTATGTGGATCAAGCGAATCGGAAAGCACAACGATTTTATGAACGCAAAGGGTATACCATTCAAGCTGAGATTGCCATGTTCCAATGCTATGAGATGAGCAAGCGCCTTTAATCATGGTATTGCACAGGACATACGAAACCGCCGCAGTGCCCATTTCGTGAACCGAAGTAGGCACTGCGGCGGTCAGTGTATCCCTAGATGTGCACACTAGATCATGACGGGGAACAGATAGGCGATTGAATTCAGGTCCAGCACAGCCTTGGTTCCGAATGGAGAATAGGAAGAGGGCTGGTCACTGGACAATTGGTCTGGGTAGGACGATTCGAACGGGTCTCCATCCTCCATTTGTTGGGACTTAGCTAATTCGATCGTTTGCTTAGTCCATGCTTTCTGTTTGGTTTTTGCTTTAGTCTTGGTCTTGGCTTTTGATTTGGGCATGGATGCAGATTTCGGTTTGTGATTCGCCCCGGCGTTCTTGAACGGTGAACTACCACTCCCTCCACCGCTTCCTCTCCCGCCGCTTGTCACATGTTCGTTTAAATACAGCCTGTTTTTATTAGTCCGGCTAACGATGCCGTAATGTCGGTTGCCATCTTGCATCACGGCGCATACGTACATCCCTACTAGTGATCGGCATTCTTCTTGTTTTATCGGGTGAGCATATTGCATGTGCTCTATCGCACCTCCTCGAGTCTTCTGATATTAGGCTATTCTCCCCGAGGCGATTGTGCATGGTTGTAAGCCCAGCGTACGGCCGCCCATTTTTGATCAAGAGATAAAATCTCGCTATACTTTGTATACAGAGGGTTGGATTGTGTGCCATCGATATGCTAAACTACTTTACATAGTCGAAGGATTTGTTAGAGGGGTATTTATCTTACATAAGAAAGAATGATGAACATGAGCGACGTAAATTCGGTTAGCGCGTCACGTATTGCGGATGGCGCCGTATTTTTTATTTTTGGAGCTACTGGGGACTTGGCTAGAAGGAAGCTGTTCCCGGCGTTATACAGCATGTATCGTGAGGGGAAGCTGGCTGAGAACTTTGCGGTTATCGGCCTTGCGCGCCGTAATCGGACGAATGAACAATTCCGCTCCGATCTGTATAGCTCGATTGAGGAATTTGCTCGGCACAAGGCGGATAGCGATGACAACTGGAGCGTGTTCGCCAATCATTTTCACTATATGTCGCTTGATATTAACCATGTTGACGGGTTCGTTCAGCTGCGAGGCTTGGCGGACAAGCTGGATGAACAGTTCCAGGTCGGTGGCAACCGGTTGTTCTACTTGGCGCTGGCTCCGGAATTGTTCGGCAGCGTCTCTTATAACTTGAAATCCGGGGGCTTGCTCGATTGTACAGGCTGGAATCGACTCGTGATCGAGAAGCCGTTCGGCTATAATCTCGCGTCTGCGGAACAGCTGAATCAACAGATTCGCGAAGTGTTTCGCGAGGATGAAGTATATCGGATCGACCATTACCTAGGTAAGGAAATGGTCCAGAACATTGAGGTCGTGCGGTTCGCGAATGCCTTGTTCGAGCCGCTGTGGAACAACAAGTACATTGCCAACATCCAGATTACGCTTAGCGAGACGGTAGGGGTGGAGGAGCGCGGCGGGTATTACGATCACTCGGGAGCCTTGCGGGATATGGGGCAGAACCATATGCTGCAAATGGTCACGATGATGGCGATGGAACCGCCAAGCCGACTGCACCCGGAAGACATTCGCGATGAGAAGGTGAAGGTGCTTCGTTCCTTACGAGCTTACACAACGGATGAGGATGTACAAGCTAATGTCGTACGTGGACAATATGCTGCTGGCACTCACCAGGGTAAGCCGCTGCCGGCTTACCGTACGGAAGATGCGGTGCCATCTGATTCAACGACGGAAACGTATTTCGCCGCCAAGGTGTACGTGGACAACTTCCGCTGGGCTGGGGTGCCCTTCTACATACGGACGGGTAAGCGACTGCCGGCGAAGACGACGGAAGTAGTAATTGAGTTCAAGAACATGCCGGACAACATTTATTTCGCTCAGAAGACTCCGCTTGAGCCGAACTTACTCGTGTTCCGGGTGAATCCGAATGAAGGTATTTATCTGAAGATGAACACCAAACGTCCTGGCTCACAATGGGGGATTCTCCCGATCGCCATGGAGTTCACCAAGAGTGCCGAGGCCGGGATTAACACGCCGGAAGCATACGAGCGGTTGTTGTACGACGCGGCGCGTGGTGATTCAACCTACTTCACCCGTTGGGATGAAGTGGCGTTGGCCTGGAAATTCGTCGATCGGATCGAACAAGCCTGGGACTCGGGACGCGGCGAGCTGCACTTGTATCCGGCTGGCTCTTGGGGGCCGACGGCGGCTGTCGAGCTGTTGGAACGTGACGGCTTCCGCTGGTGGCCGGTAAATGGGCAGCGTGAGGGTGACGTCGTATGGGTTTCATCCGTGGATGGAGCAGAACGAGAATAGTCTAATGATAATGGATGAATCGGGTGACCGATTTGTCCATTATTTTTTGGTGGGGTGATTTTTTGAGCACAGGAGCCGAGTTCTCTTACATTTGACATATAAAACGGATATAATAAGAATGCAATCTTGCCGAAACGGAAGTGAAGGGATGTCCAGACGTTCTTTTCTTAAATGGGTAATAGGGTTATCCGCAATGCTGGCGGCTGCCTGGTTTACCTTCTTCAAATGGCTTTCCAGTTCGGACAGTCCGTATTCGGTGTTAACTGGTTCTGATGCTAAACCCGATCCGTCCTCGCCTGCACCAACCAACATAGAGAAGGTGAAGAAGGAGGAGCAGGCCGAGCCTCCGACAACCGTGCCGTTATTATCATACTTCGTGTTCAGTGACATGCATGTCTCGATGTACGATGAGTCTACATCAGTGAAGCTGAAGATGGCTCTGGATGACGTGACGAGCTTCGAATCCAATATCGATGCCATCTTAATGGGCGGCGATCTAACGGATTACGGGACGCAGACTGAATACAACCAACTTAAGGGGATTCTGGGCGCGTACAAACTTCCGAAGATATACGGGAATATGGGCAACCACGACTATTATGACGTATGGATTGATAAAAACGGCGGATTCAACACGGGCGCGCTTCCGAATGGGAAGACTGATGAGCAGTCGCGTCAGCGGTTTCAGCAGTTCATGGGATATGCGAAGCCTTATCATGACGTTGTCCTGAATGGTGTTCTACTCATTATGTTGTCTCAAGAGGTATACATGCAGGAACGGCCGGAGGTTGGTGAGGGTGCCTGGTATTCCGAGGAACAGCTCAAATGGTTCAAGGCCAAGCTGGCGGAGCATAATGATGGGAAACCGATCTTCGTCCTGATTCATCAACCGCTTCCTAATATCGGCGAAGATGGCGGGTCTCACCGGCTTATTCCGGCGAAGGCGTTCCGCGACATTCTGAAGAACTATCCGAACGTATTCGTTATCTCGGGCCATACGCATCAGGATTTCGACAACGGGACTACGCATTATACGAAGGAGACGTTCCATTGGTTTACTAATGCTTCCGTTGGGCGTACGAGGTCCAATGGGCAGACGAAGTCTCAAGGTCTGTATGTTCAGGTATTCAAAGATCGGGTCGAGTTAAGAGGCCGCGAGTTTTCCAAGAAAGCCTGGATCGAAGCGGCTAACTGGAAAGTGAAGCTGGATAAGGCGAAGGCATGATCGACAATATAGTAGTTAACTTTGTGGGATTCAGGAAGGGATAGGCTGCATGAGTAACAAGGCGATAGACAATGAGATTGAACAAGAAGTGAAGAAACGGCGTACATTCGCCATTATTTCTCACCCGGATGCGGGGAAAACGACGCTGACTGAGAAGTTGCTGCTGTTCGGGGGCGCGATTCGGTTGGCTGGTACGGTCAAGGGACGCAAAGCTAGCAAGCATGCCACGTCCGACTGGATGGAGATTGAGAAGCAACGGGGAATTTCGGTTACCTCAAGCGTGATGCAATTCGACTACAATGGCCATCGGGTCAACATTCTCGATACACCAGGTCACCAGGATTTCAGCGAAGATACGTATCGAACGCTAACGGCTGCCGATAGTGCGGTCATGTTGATCGACTCTGCGAAAGGGGTCGAGACGCAGACGAAGAAGCTGTTCCAAGTATGCCGCAAGCGGGGCATTCCGATCTTCACGTTCATCAACAAGATGGACCGTGAAGGCCGCAATCCATTCGAGTTGCTGGAAGAGCTGGAGAATGTCCTCGGCATTCGTTCCTACCCGATGAACTGGCCGATCGGTTCCGGCAAGCAACTGTGCGGCGTGTACGATCGCCAGAAGACACAGGTGGAGTTGTTCAAGGGCGATGATCACCAAGAGATCAGCGTGGCACCAGTTAGCGGGTATGAAGACCCGTTGATAAGGGAAATGGCGGGCGAGCATTTGTTCGCTCAGCTGCAAGAGGATTTGATGCTGCTAGACGTGGCTGGCGATGAATTCGACTTCGAGAAAGTACGTGAAGGCGAATTGACACCTGTGTTTTTCGGTAGTGCAATCAACAACTTCGGAGTACAGACGTTTCTTGAGAACTTTCTGTCGCTCGCGCCCACACCTGCCCCACGGAAGAGCAGTGAAGGGGACATCGATCCGAGCTACAGCGGCTTCACAGGTTATGTGTTCAAGATTCAAGCAAACATGAATCCGGCGCACCGGGACCGAATCGCTTTCCTGCGTATCGTATCAGGCAAGTTCGAACGCGGGATGAGCGTCAAGCACGTTCGCGCGGGCAAGGATATCAAGCTGTCCCAACCACAGCAATTTCTCGCGCAGGATCGGGACATTGTCGACACCGCTTATCCAGGCGACATCATCGGACTGTTCGATCCGGGCATCTTCCGGATTGGCGATTCTTTGTCGCAAGGGAAGGAGATCGTCTTCGACGAGCTGCCGATCTTCTCGCCAGAGTTGTTCAGCAAGGTGACGATCAAGAACGCGCTGAAGCAGAAGCAGTTCCAGAAAGGGATCGACCAGCTTACCGAAGAAGGCACCGTGCAAGTGTTCCGCACAACAGTAGGCTTCGATGAGATTATTCTTGGCGTCGTCGGCCAACTGCAGTTCGAGGTAATGGAGCACCGGATGCGCAGCGAGTATGGGGTCGATATAATACTGCATCGCTTACCCTATCAGTTCGCGAGATGGGTTGTCGACGACAAGCTCGATCCGACCAAATTCCGGATTAACTCGCAGCTGGTGAAAGATAAGAAGGACAACTATGTGGCGCTGTTCGAGAATGAATATGCGATGCGCACCGCGATGGAGAAGATGCCGACCGCGAAGTTTCTGGAGACGGCACCGTAAGATAAGGAATGACAAGGAAAGAGCCTTCGTTGCAGATTAGTCTGCTGCGGAGGCTCTCTTGTTAATAGATAGTTGCCAAGTGGCGGAAGATTGCGGAAGTTGCGCCCCGGCAGAGCCACCTACCCTGCCGCTTGCGTACCACCTGAGCCGTCCGATTCGTTGGAGCCATCCTCACCCGACTCAATCATGCTGTGCATTTCCTCATTTCTCGGAAATTTCAGAGAGAACTTCGTTCCGATCCCGGGCTCACTCTGCACTTCGATCGTGCCGCCGTGGGCCTCCACGAGCTGCTTGACGATCGAGAGGCCGAGTCCGGTCTCGCTGGTCGCCTTGGCGCGTGAAGGATCAGCTTTGTAGAAACGCTCCCACATCTGCTCGATCTGCACACGGGTCATACCCCGGCCTTGATCAGACACCTCAATCAGCGTACTTCGTTCCAGCTCTTCCGCTCTCAACCGCACCGTACCGAATTCGGAGAACTGGATCGCGTTCTTCACCAGGTTGATCATAATCTGCATCAGCCGGTCATAGTCGCCGAATACTTGAACGTCGTCCTTACAGTCCACACTCAGCTTCAGTTGCTTTTCGGTTGCGAGGACATCAAGCGATTCACTTACAACTTCGAGTATATCGACCGCTTTGTGCCATTGCTGATCAAGCTGGATCATATTAGTCCGGATGCGCTCCAGATCCATCAACTCGTTAATAAGACGGATGAGACGGAACGTTTCCTTCTCGATAATCAAGTAATACTTGGCTTGATCTTCTGGAGACACTAGGTTATTGCGGAAGCCTTCAATTATACCTCGTATCGAGGTGAGCGGGGTACGCAGCTCATGCGATACGTCGCTCATGAACTGCTGTCGGCGTGCCTCGAATTGCGTCAGCTTCTCTGAAGCTTCCTGGAGCTGCGCCGCCATGGAATTGAAGTCGCGGGACAAGTCGCCCAACTCATCGGTTCGCTTCTCTTCCATTCGTATCGCGAAGTCACCACCGGATAGTTGCCGCGTGGCCTCCTGTAAGCGACGGACTCGACGGCTCATGCTGCGGGAAAGCCAGTAGCTCATTCCAATCACGAGTAGGAAGATGGCGCCACCCGTATACAGAACGGCAGTGTTGATGCTGCCAATAATGCTGTTCAGTCCTTGCACCGGGGAGATGGCGAACACGAATATGTTTTCTTTTTCTCCGAGCGGCTTAATAATCCTAGGTGCAACCATGATCGGAACGGTCCCTTCGCCGTTATCCAGTACGAATACCGAGTCGTTGACCACGTAGAAGAGATGTTTGCGCAGACTGTCCAGAATCGCTTTATTCCTCAGGTCGGTCGTCCAGAGCGCAGGTGTGTTAATCAGATCCCCTTTGCGGTCCATCAGGATAATTGATATTTTCCGCTCCACCAGTAATGCCTTGTAGTCAGTGAGTATGGGTCCAAGCTTATCCTTTTCTTCCCGACCAATAGCCCTTGTGACGACTTTACTGACGCCCAGCAGCTCTTCGCTCTTATTCTTGTCGATAATCGAGTGCTTGGTGAAATAATAGAACCCGAACCCAAGGGGGATTAGCAGAAGAAGGGCAATGAACAGATGGCTCAGAAACTGGCGTTGAAAAAAAGTGAACCGGTACCTCGGCAGCAAACGACGCATCAGGGTTACTCCTCCAGCTTATAGCCGACTCCCCAGACAGTCACAATCCAGGGGCAATCGGGTGTTGAGATTTTGGTGCGCAGCCGTTTGATATGTACGTCTACCGTGCGGTCCTCGCCGAAAAAATCGTAACCCCACACTTGCTCGATCAATTGCTCGCGTGAAAACACTTTTCGCGGATATTGGACAAACAAGCGCAGCAGTTCGAATTCTTTGGGCGTCAGCGGTGCCAGCTTGCGTCCTCCGGCGATCACTTCCCGGCTCTGCAGATGAACCGTTAATTGTTTATAGCGAATCGTATCCTCGTCATGAGACGTATCATCATCTGAGTGAGGTACGCCATCTCTACCAGTTGCTTTATAGCGCCGTAATACAGCGTTCATTCTAGCCACTAGCTCTAATGGACTGAAGGGCTTGGTTACATAATCATCTGCCCCCAGATTGAGGCCTAGAATGCGATCATGCTCTTGATCTCTTGCGGTTAGTAATATAATCGGAACATCGATACGCTTCGCCCGCATATCTTCACACACGCGAATGCCGTCTTTACCCGGAAGCATCCAATCCAGCAGTACCAAGTCCCAAGCTTGTTCTGTCATCAACCGCTCCGCCTCAAGCCCATCGTGGACATAACAGGCTTCCATGTTCTCCTTTTGCAGAAAAAGGCGGAGCATCTCACACACAGAGCGGTCGTCTTCCGCAATCAACAGCTTCATCCTGCATGCCTCCTTCTCCATCTAGCATATTCGAGAACATTGGGAAGAAGCAAGATATTCCTGTATACCCAAAAATACCGTTCCTTAGGCAAAAGGGACGGCATTTTCAGCAGTATTCGCATTAGTTGAGATGATCATGCAACGTTTGGACGAGCTGGTCTTGCACCTTTTGTCCGCAGTTCGTCCAGATGATTTCGAACAATACACCCAATCCTGGTAATAAGAGATCCTCACCATTGATGGAGTCTTGAATAATTTCGTGCAGCTCTTCGGTCGTCTTGCCATGGACCTGCTGGGTGATGGCTTGCCGTAAATTTAATTCCATGCAAGGAGTCCCTCCGTTGACTGAACTTTGGAATGCCACTGGTACCTAAGTTAGGTTGCGCAAAAGGGCTCAGTTCATGTATGAGCGAACATGGGAGGAGGTAGGGGAATGGTATGAAATATGCTATAATGTTGGAAAATAACACGAGCACGAAAGGGAAGGAGCTTGCCATATGAAAGCGAAACAGTTTGCCATTATCGGGATGGGGCGGTTCGGTTCCAGTGTCGCCAAGTCGCTGCACAGCATGGGTTTCGAAGTGTTGGCTATCGATTCCAGCGAACAGCGCACCCAGGAAGTCGTCAATATGGTCACCCACGCTGTGCAGGCCGATTCCACGGACGAGGAAGCGCTTCGCGCGCTTGGCATTCGTAATTTCGACGTTGTCGTCGTGGCAATTGGACAAGATATTCAGGCAAGCATACTAACCACTTTGGTTCTCAAGGATATGGGCGTACCCGCTCTGATTGTCAAAGCGCAGAACGAGCTTCACGGTAAAGTGCTGACCAAGATCGGCGCGGACAAAGTGGTGTATCCGGAGCGTGACATGGGCTTGCGAGTAGCTCATCATTTAATATCCCCTAACATTCTGGATTATATCGAGCTGTCCGACGATTACAGCATTGTAGAGATTAGAGCGACTAGTGCGATGGTTGGCCTAAATTTGCGGGAGCTCGACATTCGTGCCAAGTATGGGTGTAACGTGATGGCGCTCAAGACAGGTGACAAGATGAATATTGCTCCTCATGCGGAAGATAAAATCAAAGATACAGACATTCTCGTCGTCGTGGGCCGCAACGAAAACTTGCAGCAATTCGAACGCACGTTCGCGGAGTAGCCGCTATATGGACATTGCATCTGTGAATAATGAGCGTGTCAAGCAGTGGAGCCGCCTGCTGGACAAGAAGGGACGGGACCAGCAAGGAAGATTCCTGGTGGAGGGCCCGCATCTGGTTATGGAGGCGATCCGTTCGGGAGCTTCCTTGACGGTTGTGTATGCAGCGGCTCGAGGTATTCCGCAGGAAGTAAGCGAGTTGGCGGAACAGTGCTCGCCGGCGATCGAGTGGGTAAGCGTGAGCGAAGACGTGTTGAGCAAATGTACGGATGCGCAGACGCCTCAGGGGATATTCGCGGTTGTGAACAAGCCTGCCTGGGGGCAGGATGTGCTGTGGGGCATGGACGGAAGTCGCGGGGGAGACGAGCGTGTGACAGACCGAGAGGGCTATGAAGCGGCTGTGCGTGGGACAGAACGACTGGGTCAAGAAGCGGCAGCACGCAGTTCGCATGCGGCAGCGGCATCCTTGGTCGTCGTCGTCGACGGCGTGCAGGACCCTGGCAACCTAGGCACGATCATTCGCAGTGCCGATGCGGTTGGTGCCACGGCTGTCGTTCTTGGACGGGGCACCGTGGATTTGTACAACCCCAAGACTGTCCGTTCCACGATGGGGTCCTTGTTCCATCTTCCTATCGTCGAAGCTGACTTGGAGCCGTTATTGGTGGAAGCGGGAGCGCGTGATATTCAACTGGTCGTCACTAGCCTACAAGCGAGCGAGTCGTGTTATGCGGTGGACTTTACCCGCAGCACTTGGTTCGTTGTTGGCAATGAGGGGCGCGGCGTATCGGAATCGGTCAGCCTTCACGCGAATCGACACGTGATTATTCCGATGTCCGGCGGGGCGGAGTCGTTGAATGTGGCGATGGCCGCCACAGTGCTGTTGTTCGAGGCTTCGCGGCAGCGGCTGTTTTAACGGCTAACTCAATAGTTGAACACTTGAATGGGCGCCGGATTTCGTAAAGCTGAGCCTGCGTGCGTTTGGCATGACAATAATAGCCCCCATCCTCCAAAAGAGGACGGGGGCTATTGTCATACCATTAAATCGTCTCGCTCGTAACTTGGGCCGGCAGCCCAAGCACCGCGCCTTGTGCAGTTAACGCCTCCTGCACCTGACGTACATCAAGCTCACGCGGCAGCACATGCTCGCTCACGCACAACGCCGCTGCGGTTCCCGCTGCCTGACCGATGGCCATCGCGATTGGTTGTACGCGGATGGCGGAGTGAGCCTCGTGCGTCGCCGAGATCGGACGCCCTCCGATCAGCAGGTTCTCAATCTTCTTCGGTATGAGTGTACGGAACGGAATATCGTACCACTCTCCCTCGGGCAAATGCTGTATAAGCGTACCCGCGCCATCGGGATTGTGGATATCGACCGAGTACGAGCCGCGGGCAATAACATCGTCGAACCGGCAGCAGGCGAGCAGTTCCTCCGCCGTAAGCAAGTATTCGCCGATTACCCGGCGGGATTCGCGTACGCCGATCTGCGGAGCGGTCGTTTGCAGGTAGGCATCCTCGAAAGCCGGCACTTCGGCTTTCAGGAAGCGCACAAGCTGCTGCACTTGACGTCGTCCTTCGATCTCCGCTTCCGTCAGCTCCCATGGATCCGTTGCATCCTTCCGCAGTACTCGGGTCGTATTGAAATGAATAACGCCCGGCTGATTCGCATAAAACCATAGCACGTTCTCGCGGGGACAATCAATCTCGCCCCTGCGTTTCGCCTCCAAATAAAGGTCTGTAATCTCCTGTCGCGTCATCATCCGGTCCATGTCTACGTTAGCCATCCGGAAGTTAAGCGTCATCGGCTGGCTTAGGCTGTCTACCGCCCGGCCTTTCTCAACGATGGCTCCGGCGAGCGCTGCCAAGTCGCCATCGCCGGTCGTATCGACGTACATACTCGCCGTCATATCGACCAATCCCGCTTTATTGGCGAAACGAACCGTCTCAATCCGCGTGCCTGTCTCATTCATGACCGCTTCCCCTAGGAAGGAGTGATACAACAGCTTTACACCGGCTTCCTGACAAAGCTCCTCTGCCGCAACCTTCAACGCTTCCGGATCGAATGCCGTCTTCTGCTTGGGATGTCCGTACATGCCCATCGCCGTCATCCGGTCGATCAATTCCTGAAGAACGCCGTAGATCAACTGTACGTTGACCCCGCCTGCAGCCCAATAAGACATCCACGGGTTAACCATCATGGCCGTTCCCGCGCCTCCCAGAAAACCATACCGTTCCACCAAGAGTGTGTTGGCACCTTGACGGGCGGCTGCTACAGCAGCCGCGATCCCGCTAGGTCCGCCTCCTGCTACAAGCACATCATACGTATTCATTGGTTTACTCAAACCAATCCGCTCCTCTCTATTCTAAACACGATTTGTGCCAATCGGATCCTGCTATTTTACAAACCCTTGTTCCTTGATTTGCTTTGCTCCGGTGTCCACATAGTCCTTATATTTGAACGTCGTATCGAGTGTCTTGAGGAAGTCGGCATATTCAGTGATCGGACGTTTACCCGTAACGAACTTGATCATTTCCTCTTCCGCGAACCGGTCCGCATCGGCTTTGTTGAAGTCCGAAGGCGGGATAACCGAGCTGTCGAAGGCTTTGATGCGCGGCGTCTTAATGGCAAAGTCGGTAGCGGCGGCTTGGTTCGGGAATTTGATCGCCAAATATTCCTTATTCGGACGGCCGGTAATTTGATACGCGCTGAAATAATTGCCCTCTTTGGCCATCAGATCCGTCGGTACGACTTTGCCGTCCTTCATGTTGTAATGCTTGCCTTCGATGCCATACATGGCAAGGGTAATGCCCTCTTTGCCGGATACATAGTTAATGAGATCGAATACCTTTTGCAATTTGACCTTATCTTTCTCCAGCGTTCTTGGAATGACCCAATAACGGGAGGGCGCATCATAATCGTAAGAGCCGTCAAACTGGCCGCCCTGCCCTTTTAAAGGGGCCATTTGCACCCAATCCGCGTTCGGGTTGATGGCTTTGTATTGAGCGATGAATTCATCTTTTGCTATATTGGTCCACCCTGTAAAGATAAAGCCGGCTTTGCCTTGGAACGCCTTTTGGATGTCCGCATTCGCCTTATTGATCATGATCTCGGGGTCGACCACGCCAGCATCAATCAAAGACTTGATATACTTCAAGGCATCTGGCATACCTGGATCATAATAGGCGTTAATCACCTTGCCTCCCTTTTCGTAGAACGAGCCGGGGAGCCCGACGCCGTACGCTCCGAAAAATGTTGCAAACGAATACAGCTTCGCTCCCGTAATGCCGAACGTATCCTTTTTGCCGGAGCCGCTCGGATCCTGCTCGGTAAAGGCTTTGGCGACGGCCATAAATTCTTCGAGGTTGGTCGGAACCTTCAACTTCAACTTATCCAGCCAATCTTTGCGCACCCACATGGAAGAGAACGGAACGTCGCCAACGCGGGGAACGGCATAAGTCTTATTGTTCACCACCACTTTCTTCATAATGTCCGGCGTCAGCCCGGTTACGAATTCCTTGGCGGGCTTCAGCTCTTTATTGAAATATGGCGTCAGGTCAAGCAGCATTCCTTTGTCGGCAAATTCTTTCACATCCGCAAATCCAACTGAGAATAAATCCGGGAAGTTCCCACCTGATAGACGGACACGTATTTGGTTCTTGTAATCTTCACCGGAGGCGATCGCCGTTAGCTGGAGATCGATATTCAGCTTCTTATCGAGCGCCTTTTTGATGTCATCCGCTTCAGGCGCCGGCATCCCGGAAGCATTCATCGCCATTTGAATTTTTACCGGCCCGGACGAAGAGGAGGATGAATTTGATTTACCCTCTCCTGAGCCGCATCCAGCCAAGATTCCCCCCGTCAATACCACAGTCAATCCAATAGGAACCCACTTTTTCCTGATCATATCCATTACCCCTTTCATCTCAAATAAGTCTATTATTGAAGCCGGATACGTCCGGACAGTCAACCTTTGATTGAGCCGAGCAGCATGCCCTTCACGAAATGCTTCTGCAGAAATGGATAAACAATAAGAACAGGTGCACTTGCGAACATAACGGCGGCCATCTGCATCGTGACGGTCGGCACCTGTTCTTCCGGGTTGTCGATTTGCTGCTGGGACAGCATCAGAATTTCGCGGACTACAACCTGCAGCGGGTACAGCGAACGATCCGTCATGTACATAATCGCGCTGAAAAAGGAATTCCAGTGCCCGACTCCATAGAACAGACCGACTGTAACCATGACGGGCAGCGACAGCGGGACCACAAGCTGAAATAGGATTCGGAATTCCCGGGCGCCGTCAATTCGTGCGGATTCGAACAGTTCTTCGGGCAGTTGCTCGAAAAAACTTTTCATAATCAGCACATTGAAGCTCGCTACGGCCGTAGGCAATATTAACGCCCAGAGACTATCGATCAGCCCCGTAGCCTTCACAACCAAGTAGGTTGGAATAATGCCCCCGTTGAACAACAGCGTGAGAACAATCATCCCAAGGAATATATTTCTTCCAGGCAACCGCTTGCGACTGAGTGGATAGGCGAGCAGAGCGGTTAAGATCAGATTGATCGTAGTCCCTATAGCTGTAATATATACGGTGACGCCAAGCGACCGAGGAATTGCGGATGAGCCGATCAGCTTCTTGTAAGCATGAAGAGTCAGTTCCTTTGGAAACAATACGTACCCGCCATGCTTGAGCACAACGGCAAACGGGGTCATGGAGACGGATAATACATACAGCAAGGGAATGACCGCCGCAAGACCAACAATCGCCAATATCACATAACTAATTACTTGGAACAGTCTGTCTTCCACATTTCTCACCATATGCCCTCCCCCCAACGTCTCGATAAGGAATTCGAGATATAGACGAGGAAAAGCCCGATGGCTGATTTGAACAACCCTACCGCAGAAGCCAAGCTATAGTTCCACTGCTCTAGTCCTGTACGGAATACCCAGGTGTCGAGAATATCCGCAACGGGGTATACTTGGATGTTGTACAAAACGTAAATTTGTTCAAAGCCCGCATCCAGCATATGACCGAGGCGAAGAATCAACAGCAGGATAATGACATGACGGATCCCAGGCAGGGTAATGTGCCATACCATTCTCAATCTGCTGGCGCCGTCCACCCGTCCTGCCTCGTAGAGCGTAGGGTCAAGGCCGGCGATGGCTGCCAGATAGATGATGGCTCCCCATCCAAGATTTTGCCAAATTTCTGAGCCGACCAATACACTTCGGAACCAATCGGTCGAGGTTAAGAACGGAATCGCATGACCGCCTGAATCGATGAGCCAGCGGTTCACGATGCCGGAATCCTGGGACAAGAACAAGAGCAGAATTCCGTAGATAATAATCCAGGAGAGGAAGTGGGGCATATAGCTCAATGTCTGAACAAGCGATTTGAACCAGCGAACTTGGCATTCGTTCAACAGGATGGCCAGGATAATAGGTGGAACCATGCCAAAAATCAGCTTGTACACACTGATCAGAAACGTATTCGTGAGCAGTTGGGTGAAATAAGGCGAGTCATAAAATTGTAAAAAATATTTGTACCATGGATCCGCCCATGGACTGCCCAGAATTCCTTCCATCATGTTGTAGTCTTTGAATGCGATGATGACCCCGTAAATAGGAAAGTACTTGTAGACTAAGTAATACACCACGCCGGGCAGCAGCATAATGTAAAATTCCTTGAAGGCCCATACGGCTTTCAGCTTCATCTGCAGCCGGGTAGGGGTCTGAGGCGCACCGACGTCTTTGTTTTCCAATGTGTCTATATTTGGCTGCACCAGATCACATCCTTTCTCAACGATTCAGAAAGTAAACTTCGCTGATTGTTCATCGTCTCGGTAAACGAATGGCGTCAAAAGACGCCGGTAGGCGTTTATCCTTGGGCTCTGCTACGGCTGCGGTTCTCCAGCAGCAGCGCGTACAGGCTCGCGGCGAACTCGCCGCGCGTTACGGCGCGGTCTGCGCCGGGCGCGGGCAAGGCGTCCGCTGCCGGCGGTGCCGCGTTGTGCCTCCGCGCCGAGGCCAGCCAGCGCTGGGCCAGCGCCAGCGGGAGCAGCGGCTGCGCGGCCCACTGCTCGCGCGGCAACGGCTCTTGCTTCGGCCGCCGCGGGCCCATGTCGGCGCCGGCTGGCAGCAGCCGCGCCGAGGCAGGCAAGGCCGGGAGCGATCGGCCGCCCTCAAGCGAGCGCGCGAGGGCGATCCAGCACGCGGCGTCTGCCGCCGCCAGCGGCTCATCCAGGCCGGCCGGGACGCCGGCGGCGAATATTCCTTTAGCCCTGAAGTACTGCACAGCGTCCGCAGCCTTGCTGTCCAGTTCCTGCGGCTCGAGCGGGGCGATGCGTTGGCCGCTCGCAAGCAGGCGGTCCTGCAACTGATCAATGGACAGGTCGCGCAGGTTCAGACCGCTAGTCATGCTGAGATCGGCCGCCATGCCCGCCGCGAAACCTAGCTGCATCCAACACGGCTCCATCCGGATCGTGCCGAACCCCATGTGTGTAGCGGAGACGGCGACTGGGACGAGCAATCCGTCGATTGTCTGCGGAACAATGACGCCATAGGGAATCTGATACATCTCCGTAAGCCAACCCAAGCCGAGGAAGCCTTCCAATGCCTTGTGCTGCCCAGCCGGCTCCCGCTTGCGAGTGGCGTGCGAGTCGATCGGATAATGGCCGACTGCTATGCTGTCGAACTGCAGCGGTGCCCCCTCAAGCCCGGGGGCGAGCCGCGCATCGTTCTCGGTGAAGACATATTCACCCCAGATGCGTCGCGCTTCCCGCACGTAAATCTGCGGCGGGAAATGGTCCGTCTCGCTGAATTCATCTGCAGCATAGCCCCATTCCCGCGCTTCGAGCTTGAACGGCTCCGGCAGCTCTTCGTCATGTTGCAGAAACCATAGCAGACCTTGAACGTACGCCCGGTGGCGGTCTATGATCGTCTGCCGTGTCTTCGCATCTGCTGTCGGGTAATCCAGGTTCTCCACGGGATAATCCGTCGAGCACATGCAGTAATGATGGTTATTGCAATCCGTCTTGCCGTTCGGTACGGGAAGCATGTTCATAACACTGCGAATAGAGGAGACCCGACCTGCCCGTACGTCGTCCAGTAAGCTGACATACAGGTCCCGTTCATAGCTGACCGGCTTCCGGAACGGGATGCGATTGTCCGGCACTGTAGTCAGACACAGACGGAAGTTATAGGTCTGGATCAGATCGTCCCCTTCTCCGGTGCTACCCGGGAATACTTCCTTGGACGGGTCGAAATTCATATAGAGCTTGCCGGCATATTCCTCGTTCCAGACGTCCCGCGATTCGCGCCCCAGCTCGTAAGGCACGCCTGCCATTGCGGCCAGATCGCCTTCATATGTCCCGTCAATAAATACTTTCGCACCTATTGTGTAAGCGTTTTCTTTTGTTTCGTCATGAACCGTAATTTCCACCAGTTTCCCATCTTGCACACGCACCCCCGCCAGCGTCAAGGCAGTTCGAACATCAAGCAGCGCTTCTTCGGCGACCAGCATATCCCGTATAATTCCAGCCGCTACGGAGGGCTCAAACCATAGTCCGCGATTGCACTGTTGAGCTTGCTCGGAGTCCGGTCCATACGTATTGGAATAATGGGCAGACACCCGGGCCGCGAATTCACGAAAAATAGAGCCTGCCGAATCCAACGAGACGATATCCGTCCGGCCAAGTCCTCCGGTCATCATCCCGCCGATATGCGTAGAAGGCTCTATCAATAGAGTAGCGCGTCCACACCTGGCCGAGGCAATCGCAGCTCCGATTCCGCCCGGTGTCGCTCCATAAACTACTGTCTCATACAGTTGAACTGACATGCTCCAACCCCCTTGCTGATGCTCGCTGCTTCATGTCTTAACATTAGCATGGGGGAAAGAGGGGCATAAGGAACATTTTTCGTCATTTGATGGAACAAATTTCATTACTTCGATTCAACCGTCCGGTATTCGCTCGGTGTTTGTCCCGTCCACCGCTTGAATATTTTGATGAAATAGTTGGCGTTAGGGAACCCAACCCGCTCCCCGATTTCTATAACAGGCAGCTTCGTCTGTTCCAGCAACCCCTTGGCATGATTGATTCGTACCTGCTGGATGTAATGAATGAGCGTGACGCCTGTCTTCTTCTTGAACAGACCGCTGAAGTACCCCTCATCCATCGCCACCAGAGCGGCAACCGCTCTCAGGCTAATGTCAGATGCATAGTGCTGGTGGACGTACGCCATGGCTTTATCGATTTCCCGATGTCCGGTAAGCGGTTGAGCCGCCGCGATGTTGCGGTTGGCGTAACGTTCGGCGCTCGCGAGCAGACGTTCTCCTAGCTCCGCGTGGCTCATGCAATGGAGCAGCTCCTCTTCGGCTGTGGCGCTGCAGCCTGCAATTCGGGAGAGCAGCCGGTCGACGCGCAGCGCCATTTCCTTCACGACCGCCATTGGCAAGCTGCGTTCCCATGCCTCCTCCCAGCCGGTTTTCAGACGGAGCTTGAATTCGTCCAGCTTGCGCAGCTCGAAACTGTGAATTAATTCCCGTTCTGTCCTCCAGGCCAGTGGTTCGGAGGAAGAGGGGACAGGTGAGGCAGCGGCAGCTTGATCCAGACCGGGTCGCCCTTCATACCAAGCGCGATCCAACGTCCGCAAGACGCGATTCCATGCCGACGGCATCTCCACACCTGCTTCTACAGACGAACAAGCGGCTATCCATGGAAAAGTACCCTTCTCTTCCGGCCAAGGCCGAAACGCCTCCGGGTTCCACACGAATACCGTCGTTTGCCCGGAGTGAGCAAACGTATGAACGATTGATCGATTTCCTTGCGTCACGATTCCGAGCTGCTGGAAATCGTCCAACGTGAACGGGGTGGATCCATGCAGGAATGCACCAATCCAGATCGACTCCGTCCTGCCGTCCTTGCGCAGCAGGCCGACGTCTTCCAACAGTGTCTGCTGCAGCTTAGGCGAACACACGGTCCCACCGGCTTTGTGAATCGACTGCCAAGTTTCCTGGTACAACCGATGGAACGGCTGAGCCATGGTCTGTGATCGTACGTTCAAGTTGTGCGCCAATTCCCGTTTCACTTTGGTCAGCGTTTCTTCCAGCGACTGGACGTTCATCGACAGCTTAAGCAAATAAGCCGAAGCTCCGTATTCCAAGGCTTGACGGGCATATTCGAATTCATTCATGCAGGTCAGCATGACGAAGGAAGCGTCTAGTCCTTCTGCTCTTGCCTGCTTCATCAGCTCAAGCCCATCCATCCCCGGCATAATGATGTCCGACACGACAAGGTCCGGAGGGTCTGCACGCATCATCTCCAAAGCTTCTTGTCCGTCTCCTGCCTCATTGGAGATGGTGAACCCCATGTCTTCCCAGCGGATCAGCTGCTTGAGCGAGCGCCTTACGAACACTTCGTCTTCAACGAGCAACACGTTCCACATCGCCTGTCCCTCCTTCGGAATAAGGTGCCGAGATGAGCAACGGAAACGTAAGGTGAATCCGGGTTCCCGTCGGCATCGGCTGAATGTCAAGCCGGGCTTCCTGTTTGAATAACAGCTCGAGCCGTTCCTTTACATTTTTAAGTCCGATACTTTTCCTCTTACGGCCCGCGTTGACCGAAGTGTCCGGCTTCCAGCCGATCCCGTTGTCCTCCACCTCTAGGCAGCACCGTCCCCGCTCCGCATAAGCGCGGATCCAGATAACGCCTTCTCTATCCTTTTGCGCCAATCCGTGGAAAATGGCGTTCTCCACGAGAGGCTGCAGGCTAAGCTTTGGAACAAGCGCGTATTCGATGCTGTCGTCAATTTCCCAGCGGATTTCGAAGTTCTTCTCGTACCGGAACGACTGTATGGACACATACGCTTCCGTCAATTCCCGCTCCTCGCGCAGATGAATCAGATCGGCCTCCTCGTTCAAGCTCGTCTCGAGCAGCTTGCCGAGAGCCATGCAGATGTTAGCGGTTTCATCATCACCTTTGCCAAGCACATTCCATTTCACCACATTTAATGTGTTCAGCAGGAAGTGGGGATTCATTTGGGACAGAAGCATTTGGAAGCGAACGGCTTCCTTTTGCCGTTCTTCTTCTTTCAGCCTGCGCATGAGCGCCTGCAGATCGTGGACCATCTTGTTAAACGCCTTCGCGAGTGCCAGTACCTCGCCGCTAAACTTGCCCGTTGACAGCAGCGTCAGAAAACCTTTGTCCGTTATCTCCAACATCTTCTTCTGGAGCAGCCTTAGAGGCCGGGTGATGGTGGACAAGATGAAAAAGGTGATCAAGATGAACAGCAGCGTGAAGAGTAGGAAAGTAGTGACCATCTGTTGCTTCGTTTGATCGATATTGCCGAAGAACAACTGCAGCGGGAACCGGCTGACTAGCGTCCACTGCATAGCTGGCACGCTCATCCGATTGTACAGGTAAGCGCCTTCGATCCGGTGGGAATGATCCGTTTGTCCGGAATCCGCCCGAAGGAAAGTCGTGAGATCCTGATCGGCTGAATCCCCATTTCCTCCGATTACGGCGTACTTTTCGTTCAACAAAAAGAAATCCTGGTTAATGGGAAAGCTCCTCGCCATCGAAGAGAGCCACGTCTGGAAGTCGATGCTGATCCGAAGCAATCCTATATCGCGGCCTGCCCCATCTTTCAGAACCGAATATAACATGACGATACGCGAACTTTTACTGTCTTCTTGCCGCAAATCCGACTCCTGATCGGACACCCAAACGTAAGAGGACTTGCCTCTTTTCAGATCATCAACCCCTCGTTGCTCCATGTAACCATTGTAGGACAACGCGATTGTTGGGGAATAGGAGGCGTATTGCCTGCCTTGCAGGTCCGTCAGCGAATAGTAGACATAGGGGGAAGGGAGCGTCTGGCTCTTGATTTCATTCCACATGGCGTCCATCATTCGGTGATTGTCGCTCGTTGCTTGATCGGAGGTTGGACTTGCGAGCAATAGGGCGACGACAGCCGGATCTTTCTCCAACCGGACCGCAACGCGGAATACCGCACTTCTAAGATCTTCAAATGTGATCTTGAGCTGCTCTAGTTGCCTAGTGTTTTGCTGGATGATTTGCTGCTCGAACGATTGTTCAATCTGGTTGATGCCGTGGAACTGGAGAAAGGCATAAGGTAGAATGATGATCAATAGGAAAGCTAGAAAGAGGCGGTTTTTCAAAGAAGATAGAGCCAAGTAGCCGGTGAATTTCACATCGCATCCCCCCGCGTCAATGTATGAAGTCAACTCTACCTGAATCTCCGCGAAAATGGAAGATGGGGCGCGGGCAGCCCCCATCACGAWTCGTGATGGGGGCTGCCCGTTATTTCTTGTGAAATGATCTAAGGGCCGGCTATAAGCATCGATTCCCTCCGCGGTGGACCAGGCCATGTAGTCATTGTCCCCCTAAATGTAAAAACTGTTGCCTTGTTGCGATTGAAGGTCGCTATTATAATTAAAGGATTGATTATACGATGATAACGCTTTCAATTGATTTGCAATGTAAGGGGGAGACGAGATGTATAAACTCATTATCGTCGATGATGAGGAAGAGATCAGAGACGGCTTAGCAGAGATGATAGATTGGACCGGGTTAGGCTATACGGTGGAGGCGAAGCTTTCAGACGGGGCTGATGCCATTCGTTTTTTAGAAGAGCATGGAGCGGATGTCATCCTGACCGATATAAAGATGACTTTCGCCAGCGGTATTGATATCGCGCGTTTCGTCCATGACAACAAATTGACCGCCAAAGTCGTCGTGCTGAGCGGTTTTCAGGAATTCTCCCTGGCCAGAGAAGCCATTCGCTATAATGTGGTTCATTATTTACTCAAGCCTACCGATTTGGATGAAGTCGTAGGCGTTTTCCGGCGGCTGGCCAAGGAATTGGAGGAAGAAAAGCTCGAGTGTGAGCTTCAACTGAAACAAAACCAGCACGTCAAAACGCTCAAGCAGCTGTTGATGGAACAGTTTTTCTTCAACATGCTGTTCGGAGGCGGCTGGACGCATGATCTTGCGGAGCTTGGCAGAAAACTGCGCCAGTTGGGGCTTGCTGTCAATCCGTCCGAAGGACACGCCTGTATCATGAGTGTGGATTGGTCCAGCAATTCCGGGGAACCACTAGCGGAGCGAAAGCCGGAAGATCGCCAGGCATTAAGCGTCGCCATTACGAAAGATCGGGATCAGATTCACTATACGTGCCTCCATCAGGAGGGCTATCGCTTCGTCATCGTCGCCAATTCGCTGATCGATTGCTCCCGTGATGACTTTCAGAAAAAAGCCGAAAAGTATTTCCTGCAAACGCAGAGTGCCTTATCCTCCCTGCTCGGATTGTCCATCCGACTTGTCACGATGAAGCTGTATAACAGCCTCCTGGAGCTGATCCAAGATTGTGCTGCACAGACGGAGGTGCGCGCAGCGGATGAGGAATCTCTGCCGATCGTCGAGCCGGAGCATGAACGGGTCATTATTCGCCACGCCAAGCAGTTTATCGAGGAGCATTTCGAGATGGATTTGTCGCTCACAGAGGTATCACGGCATGTCGGGTTGAATCCGGCTTATTTCAGCAGACTCTTTAAGCAGGAGACCGGACAAACGTATTCGGATTATGTCATCGACGTGAGGATAAGAAAGGCGATGGATTATTTGAAGGACCCCAAATATAAGGTGTATGAGATCGGTTTTCTCGTTGGATACCAGAACACGAAATATTTTCACAAGTTGTTCAAGCGGCAGACCGGATTAACGCCGTCCGAATATAGGGCACAGCTATGAAAACAGCGATGGCGGATGTTTGGAGCTACATCAGGCAGTACAGATTCAACAGCATCTTATGGCATAACTTCGTTCTGATCATGCTGCTCATCATCGTGCCGCTGGTTAGTATCAGCCTGATCGTCTATACCCATAACGATGCCGATATGCGAGCGGAAATCGAGCGATCCGCGCTTAGCGAGCTAGGGAGGACAAGAGATTCCGTCGATATGATTTTATTCGACGCGGAGCAACTATCCGTCAGGCTGAAGTCGGACCCTGACGTCGAAGCGTTTCAAAACAAGCAGCTATCCTCGCCGCTCACGTATGCGGAGGCGCAAATGATTCTGCGTATTCAGCAGGTGCTGCAGATGGTGAAGCTTACCAGCTCGTATATCGATTCCATCTTTCTATACTCGGCTTTCAACGATTATCTGATTACAGCCGGTTCCGGCGGCACATTATCGGACCAATACTATGACCGATGGCCGCACATTTATAAGGAGAAGTCAGATAGCTCCTTTTATTGGGTTACCAGTCGCGCGCCAAGCGGAAAAGTAAACCTGCTGAGCTTCGTCAATCAGGTGTCGCCGAGCATTACGGAGCGCAATAACGGCGGAGCCGTGTCTATCAATATGAATATGAACAGTATGAGAGCCCTGCTCGACCATTCCCCCCAACAGCAAAGCATTCTGCTGTTGAACGGGCAGGGTCGCATTATGTACAGCGGTGATGGGGCGAAATTGAACCGCACGCTTGCGGAGACCGATCCTGATTTGAACAAACTGCTGGAGGGAGGCTTCTCTTCTCGGATTATCAGCTTGGACGGACAAGACCAGGTTGTTTCATCGATGACCTCCAATTCGATCAAAAATTGGAAATACGTATCGGTTGTCCCGCTGCAGGCGTATCATGCCGAACGCTCCCGAATTATCGAGCTTATGGTTGTGCTGCTGTCTGTCAGCGCGCTTGCGTCGATCATACTCGCCTTTATCATCGCGGTCAGAAGCTATCGCCCGATCCGACAAATCCTATCCCTGATCGAGCATAAAAAGAACCCTTTCATGATGTTGAACAAGGTCCCGTCGAACCATTGGAACGAAACGGGCTATATCCTTTCCAACCTGGCTGATTCGTTCCATCAAAGTCACAGCTTCGAGGTGCAGTTGCAGGAGAAGTACGAGCTTTTACGCAAGGCTCAGGCCATTGCGCTGCAGGCTCAAATTAACCCTCATTTCTTATTCAATACGCTCGAATCGATCAATTGGAAGGTAATGAGGCTGACGAATGGCAAGAACGAAGCCTCGCAGATGCTGCTGTCCTTGTCGGCACTGCTGCGATTGACGCTCGAGACGAAGGAAGACCTTGTCCCGATCCGCATGGAGATGGAGCATGTAAGGCTCTATGTGGAAATGCAGCAACTTCGCTATAAGGACAAGTTCAGCTTGGACATCCGCGTGGAAGATAATCTGCTGGAGTGCAGAATTGTAAAGCTCGTCTTGCAGCCGATCGTGGAGAACGCCATCTATTTTGGAATTAAACAAAGCCCCAATCAGGGAATCATTCGGATTCGCATGTTCCTGAGAGGGGATATGATTGTCGTGCGGGTAATGGATAACGGTGTCGGCATTCCGCCGCTCACGGTGCTGCAGCTCAATGAAAGCTTCCGGAGAGAGCATTTGCAGGAGAACGAGCACATTGGGTTAAGGAACGTAAACCAGCGAATTCGCCTAGCCTTCGGCGAGCAGTACGGATTAAAGATCCGCAGCAGGGTGGGGGCGGGGACCATTGTCGATCTGACCCTTCCGGAAATGAAAATACTTTCATAGCGATATAAATTTTGTCACCTCAAAAGTAAAGACAGCGGGATTGTTTGAATGCTCGTTCAAATTTAACATAAGAGTGCAGGTTCCGTAAGCGGTTTCGAACCGGGACGAACAGATCAGCCGCTTAATCAACAAGAGAGGAAGTGGCATATCATGTCCCACCAAGAAGCGACGGAAGCAGCGGGTTTGAACGGAACGAGGAGGGAGGTCAGATACGGGTCCTTATCCAGTCACCTGAAAAAGCACAAATGGCTGTATTTGTTTCTCATTCCAGGCTTCAGCTATTTAATGATTTTCAAATATGTGCCTATGTTCGGCATCCTCATCGCATTTCAGGACTTTAGTATCGTTAGAGGAATATGGGCCAGCCCATGGATCGGATTCGAGAACTTCGACTATTTGTTTCAATCGGCCGAATTTTACAAGGTGTTGAGAAATTCGTTAGTGCTGAGCTTCTACCAGATCTTATTCGGTTTTCCGGCTCCTATTATTTTGGCCGTCATGCTGAACGAAATGAGACATTTGATGTTCAAACGATTCAGCCAGACGGTGCTTTACCTGCCGCACTTTATTTCCTGGGTAGTGCTGGCGGGGATGGTGATCAATTTCTTATCACCATCGACAGGACCGATTAACTATCTCATTAAAGAGATGGGCAACGAACCGGTATCGTTTCTGCTGAAGCCGGAATATTTCCGAACGATACTAGTCTCGGCAGAGATATGGAAATCGGCGGGCTGGGGAACGATTATTTATTTGGCGGCGATGACAGGTATCGACCCTTCGTTATACGAATCAGCCAAGCTTGACGGGGCGTCCCGATTCCAGCAAATCCGCTATATCACGCTTCCGGGTATTTCCACCACCATCACGGTATTGCTAGTTCTGCAGATGGGGCATGTACTTGACAACGGCTTCGAGCAGGTGTTCCTGCTTTATAATCCATCTACCTACGACGTGGCTGACGTGTTCGAGACCTACACATACCGGATCGGGCTTATTGACGGCAGGATGTCGTTTGCGGCAGCGGTTGGATTATTCAAAGCTGTTGTCGGTTTGGCTATGATCCTGCTGGCGAACCGGATTGCTCGCATCTTCGGAAAACAACTATGGTAGGTGAATAGATATGACCCGCACAAGACTTGAACTGTTCGATGTCGTCAACTACATCCTGATTACGATTGTATGTCTCGTTATGCTATACCCGTTTTTGAATGTCGCATCGGTTTCACTCAGTTCCTACAACGCTTACGTCAATAATCCGATGATGGTGTGGCCGCAGGACATTACGCTAGGCGCCTACAAGGAAATCATGAAGAAGGGGATGCTGTGGCGCAGCTACCTGAATACGATTATTGTGACCGTCTCCGGTGTCGGAATTGGAATTTGTTTATACATCCTAACCGCATATCCGCTTTCCAAAAAGGTGCTTAAGGGACGAAGCGTCTTGATGCTCATGATCATCGCTACGATGCTGTTCAACGGAGGACTCATTCCGAACTATTATCTAATGCGTTCTCTGAATCTGCTGGATACGTTGGCGTCGCTCGTGCTTCCGGCTCTGGTTAGCGGGTTCAACCTGATTCTGATGAAAAATTTCTTTGAGTCGCTTCCGGAGGAGCTGGAGGAGGCGGCTCGTATAGACGGCGCATCCGATCCTTACATCCTGTTCCGTATTATCGTTCCGCTGTCGAAGCCGATTATCGCGACAATTTGCCTGTTTACGGCTGTCGGCTATTGGAACAATTTCTTCAACGCCATTATTTATATACGCAGCAGCGACAATTGGCCGTTAATGCTCTATCTGCGTGAAGTCATCGAAGGAGCAAGCGCATTGGCCCAAACCGCCAACACGGCGGAGATGGGGAAGGAAATGATGACGAGCGAAACGATCAAATATGCAACGCTGATGCTTGTCATGGTTCCGATTTTATCCATTTATCCGTTTCTGCAAAAATATTTCGTCAAAGGCATCATGCTCGGCTCGGTAAAGGGCTAAGAAGAGTCCAGATACATAAATACAGGAGGGGTTTATATGAAATGGAACAAAGTGATACTCATCGCATGCTCTACGGTGTTGGCAGCTTCCCTCGCGGCATGCTCCCAAAGCTCCGGTCAGCAGAGTCAAGGCAATCAACCAAGTAGTTCGACTACGCCCGACAAACCGTCGGAGCCGATTACAATCAAGATCATGGCCAACTACAATACACCGGAGCAGACGGAAAGCGACAAGCGATTTATCGCCGAGCTAGAGAAAATAAACAACGTCAAGCTGGTTTTCGAGGTGCCTCCGGCAACCGGTTATAATGAACGCCTGAAACTAATGCTTGCGTCCAACGATTATCCCGATGTGGTCATGTTTCCCGATACATCGGATCAAAGCTTCCAGAATGCAATCAAGGACGGCATTATCAAGCCCGTAAATGAATACGTCAAAAATGCGCAGTATTTGCAAAAGTACACGTATAAAGCTTCCTGGGACCAGCTTCGGGTGAAGCAGGACGACAAAATTTACGGCATCCCCCGCACCTCGGTCGTACGAAACGATGCTTACTACGTCCGGAAGGATTGGCTGAAAAACATCGGCTTTACGCTTCCGGCTAACGGAGAAATCACCTTAGCTCAATTCGAGGAAATCCTGAACAAGTTCACGAATAACGACCCGGACCAGAACGGCAAAAAAGATACCTACGGCTATGGCGGAGGCTACAATCCTTCCAATAAGATGTTGGAGGTTATCGTGCCGGGCGCCTTCGGACTTACCGGGTGGCAGGCCACCAAGGGTGGGGAGTATCCGTACATAAATCCGATGTACGACCGCAAAAGCGACGCTTTCAAGAAAGCGCTCGAGTTTTCCGCCAAAATGTATAAGAACGGCTATTTCGACCCGGATTCCGCGACGAACGACGCCGCTAAGCAGAGGGAGCGCTTCGTCCGAGGCTTAACGGGCGTATACCCGGGCTTTGCCGGACACTATGTAGGCCTTAATAATGATATCAAGAAAAACAGCCCGTCGGCGGAGCTGGCCTACGTATTCGTCACGAACGATCAAGGCAAAGTGGAGGGCGGTTCGCTGGGCGCCTCCTCAACCGGGCTGTGGGGCTTCTGGGGCATCACCACGGCTGCAAAAAATCCGCAAAAAATTGTAGACGTCCTGAACTCGTGGATTTCCGATGAAATGTGGGAGAAAACGGGAGACGGTTACGAAGGCATCGATTATACGGTTAAAAACGGCGTTAAAGCAGCTATGGAACCGGCTGCGCCTGCCGCCCATTTCCGCCGCTCCAGCATGAGACGCTCAAATGACACAAGCTTCTTCTTGTCGGTCGGCATGTCAAAGGAACAGCTGGATCTCGTAGTCCCTTGGTTGGAAAAGTCGATTGCAACCGTAGTTCCGGCCAAAGACAATGCTTTCGTTCCCGATGCGGCCAAGAAGCCGAATTTCTTGGATTACTCTAAAGTATGGCAGCAAACCACGATGAAAATGATTATGGGAGAAGAGCCGGTATCCAAGTTCGACGAGTTGCTGAACGGCTGGTATAAAAACGGTGGCGAAGATTATATGAAACAGATGAACGAATATATCAAGAAGATGGAAGGCGGAAAATAAACAAAGATGGAGGGAGCGCGTTTCCGTGCTCTCTCCATCTATTTAGGCAGGAGGATCGATAATTCATGCATAACGACAAGACCCTATTAACGGCAGATATACTGGTTGTAGGCGGCGGGACGTCAGGCTGCAACGCTGCGATTGCCGCAGCGCGGGAAAGAGTGAGTGTGCTCCTTATAGACATGGACGACGCTGTCGGCGGAGTCGCTACCCGCGCTAACATCAGCGGGTATCATTTTGGCTCTCGGGGTGGCCTGCAGGACGAGGTAGACCGCAGGGTCATGGCGCGGCAGCGAGTTTTCGGCGGACGCGATTCCTTGTCCCACCCGGAGGCCAAGCGCTCCGTGTACAGCGAAATGCTCCGCGATTATAACGTTCGGGTGCTGCTCGGGCACATCGCCTATGAAGCAATCGTGGAGGGAGGTCGAGTAGTGGGCGTTAAGGCTGCGGGCTCCGACGGGTTGAAGGAAATTCGTGCGAAGGTCACGATTGATTGCACGTCCGAAGGGGATGTTGCGGCTTCGGCCGGCGCCGCTTATACGGTTGGCAGACCGTTCGACGGCGTCTCGCACGCTTACTCCTTGACGCCGCGCATCCTGGACGATCATCCGAAGACAGGGAAGCCCCAGATCAGCCTGCGGAACTTCGATGCAGGCTGGGTACATTCGCTAAGCGTGGAGGATATCAGCTCCGCTTACATGGAGGGCAGGGCACATCTGATTACGTTTTTGACCAAAGGCAATGGGGTTGGCAGACATTTGATCTCCGTGGCCCCGAAGCTGGGGGTCAGAGAAGGCCGCCATATTATCGGAGATTACGTCATGACGCTGGACGACTATTTATATGACCGCAGATTTGAAGACGTTATTACCCGTTCCTGCTCGCATTACGATACGCACGCCCGGGATTTGGGCAACGAGTCGGACTTTGCCCAGATCTGGCTAGCCGTGCTCGACATGTTCAAGAGGGGAAGCCTTTGGTGCGATGTGCCCTATCGCTCTTTGCTGCCCAAGGGGATAAGCAGCCTGCTCGTGGCAAGCCGGGCGCTTTCAGTGGATCGCGAGGTATCCATGGGCGTTCGGATGCAAAGGGATATCCAGAAGATCGGGGAGGCCGCAGGTATCGCCGCCGCATGCAGCGCGATCAAGGGAGTCGAGCCAAGGGAACTCCCGATCGAAACGCTTCAGCAAAAGCTGATTGAGCATGGCGTGCTGAAGCCGGACGACTTAACACGAACGGAAACGACAAATCTTATGCTGCAGGAGGGGACGCTTGGAGGAATACCGATATCTCCCGAGTCGATTCGAGGTCTTAACGAAGAACAGGCAGATGTGATGGCTCAGCAGCTGGCCGATTATGTGGGCACGGAAGAAGAAGGTGCGGCCGTATGGTGGTTGATGCAGCTTGGCGGTCCGGCCAAAGCGCCGCTCTTGGCGCTGCTGAACGGTAACCAGGATCATAAGGTGCGCAGAACGGCCGCGTTTGCTCTTGGGCTGCTTGGCAGCAAAGAGGCAGAGCCATTCTTGCTTCAGGTGCTGCGCGACAGAGAGGATGAACGCGGTCCGCTTGCAAGATCCCTTCCCAAGTGGGTCTCCGCCGTTGTGGTGTTGCGCTTGCTAAACTGCAGGGCGGCCTTGGACGATGTCGTGGCAGCGCTGGAGGAAACCCATTCCGCCGGCATTCATACCTTTCTGTTGCAATTTATTTACCTGGCGAGCGGGGAACTAAGTGAGTATGAGAGGAACGCGTTAGCAACCCGGTTGAAGATGTGGGTGAGCAGACCCGGGATCGGTGACGGATACTTAACCGAGAAGGAGAATGCGGTCATATCCATTCGCTGGAATATGGTGCTGTGGGTTGGACGCATATTGGTCAAGAACGGAGACCGAAGCGGTTGCAACATGTGTATGACGTACATGAAAGATTCTCGGGTATATGTCAGACAAGCGGCAGCAAAAGCTCTTCAGGAGCTGGAGCAGCTGCCGGATACGATGATTCAGAAAGGAGGTGCAGCAGGGTGAGACGTGAGCATTACGATACCGTTGTGATCGGTGGGGGCATAGCCGCTATGTTCTATGCACGCTCCCTGGCGGAGCATGGATACAAGGTGGCGATAGCTGCTGACAGCACCTCACTGGCCCATGAGATCGGTTTGTCCCGGATGCCGCTAAAGGACACTAGGGAGCTGATCACACGCAATCCGCTGCTTCAGGCTTGGGTTCGCCTGCTGGAAGGTTATAACGGTGTTAAGGAGGACCGGTTCGAGCCGGTGCTGACTCAACTGCTTGCCGATGTATTCGTCCGAGAGAAAGGCATAGACGTTCTGTTCGAAACGCTGCCTGTCCAGCTGTTACGGAAGCAGGCAAGCGGCGGACAAGCCGGGAAGCTGGAGGGTGTAAAGCTTGCTACACGTGAAGGGTTAATCGATCTGGGATGTAGCGCTGTCGTCGATTGCAGCGACAAGGCTGTACTCATTCGTGAACTTACCGGAGTTCGTCCGGCAGCCCCTGCAAGCATTCACACGTTCTGGTCACTGACGGCCTTGCAAGAGGGTGATTCTGCACTTCCGGCCAAATTCAGCTGTCAGCTGCACAATATGAACTGTGAAGTCCGCATCGAACCCTCTTACTGGCAAAATGAATTGTCCATCATGGCTGCCGTTTCTTCCGAGTCGGGCGCCCATCGGGGAGAACTTCATTTTGCCGCCGTTTTGGAGCAGCTGGTTCATGAGGTTAAACGCCGGGAAGAGCTGCAGGTTGGTTCGCTGCTCCATGTCAGCGAGAGAAGCTGGTCAACGCCTGAGTTTGTCGTAACGCCGAAAGCGGGCGGAGAGGTCGGAGTACGGGAAAGCGGATGGATCGGCAGCGAGGACGGTTCGGTAATCGGAGTCGGCTGTTGGACGGAAGCGGGCGTAGCGGCTCTGAACGGGATGCCGCTATGGGATAAAGGGGGATCGGCACTCAAGCTGCTTACGGAGTGGGCGCTGGAAGCGGCCCAATATCATGTCAGCCGATTCGCACGCAGCGATTAACGGAATCGAGGCTACTTTCCTGTGTTGGAAAGTAGTTCGGAAACTCGGAGCGGAGGAACCGTCCAGCCCTCTCCCTACTCATTTAACGCTTGCTCTATACCGGTCACCACATTCGCTAGAGAGTCCATATTGGACCAATACAATTTTAAGTGGTAGATCATCTGGTTCAGCTGGTGACTCTCAACATTCATGGCTGTGTAATAACGAAAGGTTGGAATAATTTCTCTAAACATCTGAAATCTAGAAGGTTCATTCTTCGGTTGGGCAGGTACCTGTTCGGCAACTTCCTTCATGCTGGGGAGGGAAAGGGTGTCATTTCGAATTTGCTCCTGGGCTTCCTTGGAGGTAAGGAAGTCAATCAGCAGCTGAGCTTCATCCTTGTGACTGGATAGATTGCTGGCGGCAAGTCCAATATTTAATAACAATGTAAGAGGGCTGGTAGTATAGGGCAAGGGTGAAATATTGTACGTAAAAGGGACATCTTTAAGGTTATTTAAGTTGAAGTATGTCGTTAAGATCATAGACGTTTTCTCTTCGGCGAAAAGGCGTTCTGTATCGAGATCGCTCTCCGAAGTAAACGAAGCGATCTCCTGTTGCCGCGTAAGCAAATCTTTAACAAGGTTCATGCTCTTCATGAAGACGGCATTTTGTAAAGAGTAGGCTCCATCATGGTTCTTCTGCAGGGAAAAGCCAGTTTGAAGAAACCACAGCGGCCATCGGTTTTCAGACAACAAATGGAAATGAAAACCAAACCTTTTTCGGGATGGAGTTGCGTCTGCCAGGCGGGTAACCGCTTGGCTAAAGTCGTTCCACGTCCAGCTGCTGTCCGGCTCCGGCAAGCCCGCTTCATCAAAATGCTTCTTATTGTAGCACAGGATGACCGGCGAAAACACAAATGGCTTTACATATTGGGTGTTATCTACCGTAAAGGCTTGGTTTAGAAAGGGATAAATGCGAGAATCAGCGACCTGCTCCGCAAGTAAATGCAAAGCGTGGTTATTGTAGAAATAACGAAAAGTACCATAGTTCAGCATGACCACATCGACCATATTGTCTTTCATGAATTCCATGGCCTGTTCCGGGTACTGGTTGAAATGTATGTTTAGACGCTTCACTTGAATATGCGGATAGTTCTGCTCGAAGTTGTCCAATAGCGTGGAAATCCCTGTCTCATGTTCTGCGGTGGAATAATAACAAAACCGGATTACCACCTTTTCCTTTCCTGCATCCGGGCTTGTTACCATGTTTCCTACTTTCGGTTTCTTGACGATTATTTTTTCTTCGACTAAAGCCGCTAACCCTTTTCTTACGGAATTTTTACTTAACAGAAACTGTCTCCCCAGGACCTCTTCCGAGGGCAGATAAGTGCCGGCGGCTAGCTTGCCGGATCGAATGTCGGCTCGCAATTGTTGAACCATGGCTTCTAATCTAATATGAAATGTAGTTCGACTAGGCTTGTTCTGCATATCTGCGACCTCTCATCCAAGCTTAATACATGGATCTAAATGATACATACCAAATAAATGTAAATGAAAATGAATAGATAATCAACGTGCCAAAGTCCCGTAAGCTCCACAAATGTGAACTACAACGCTGCCCCTTTCTGAACCAGTCTTTCATCTAGTTCATATAAAATTGCGATATTTTTCGCCAAAATCAGCCATTCTTTTCAGGACTTCTGATTTTTTTGCGGGAACCAAAGAGGGCATGAAGGAAGGCAAGTTGCGATTTTCGCAGGTTATAAAGGAAAGATTGGTGTCGAACGATTTGCGCGATAATTGCGATTAGTAGGACAATAGCAGCATTGACGCCTAATTTCGGAGAATCGTATCATAAACTTGGTGTACGGTATGATCTAGAAATGAACTAGAACTGGAGGAGGGGGGTGCAGGGCCAGTTTTTTTTGCATGCAATAACAGTTGGAGTCCCTTTGAAACCGCTTACAGAAAAAATCCGAAATTTGATGCTTAAAAAAAGGAGACCACTCATAATGATCAAAAGAGTATTTGCTCTCGTGCTTGCTGCAAGTCTATGTCTAGGGGTTATCCCTGCTTTCTCTTCCGCCGCCTCGGCAGCGGAGTGCCTTTCCCCTACATTAGCCAATCCGGGGTTTGAAGCGCCCGTCACGGGAACCAAAATTCCGAATTGGAGCTATTACGGTCCGGCGAACTCTACTGGCAACATCGTTCAGGTCTCGCAGGAGAAGAGCCTTAGCGGGACCTCCAGTCTGAAAATCGACAAGAGCTCAACCACAAACTCGCTGGGTGTCACGAGCGACCGGTTCGCGGTTACGCCTGGATGCACGTATACCGCCAAGAGTAACGTATACTTGGAGTCCGGCGGCACCATTATGTACTTGCGCTTCTACGATAGCGCAGGCAAACAAATCTCGGGAGCGGACGTGACCGCATCCGTGACTTCGCCGCTCAAGCAATGGAATCAACTGAACGCTGAAGGAATCGCACCGGCACCGGCAGCAACGGCGGAGATTCTGCTTTACGTTTCGGTAGCGGCGAAAAGCACGCTGTATTACGACGATGTTTCCGTGCAGATGAAGAAAACGTTCCAGCTTCCTTTTGAATTCGGCGCTCCCGTCAAGATGGGCCCTGCAACCGTCACCTCCAATGCCGGTGCGGCAGCGGTTGGGGACGGCGAAATCTATGTTGGACCGAGCGGGTCCCCCGCGATGTTTTATGCCTTGGATGCTTTGACCGGCGAAGTGAAGCATGAAGAGTCGTTGCCGGGGTTGGATGTCATCTGGGCCATGACGATGGGTTCGGACGGCAATGTGTATTTTTCGGGCACGCAAAACGCGGTTCTTTACCGATACCTTCCCAAAGAGAAGAGGGTCGAGAATCTCGGGCAGAATCCATCCAACAAATGGGTGTGGGATCTGGACGCTACCAGCGACGGTAAACTCTTCGGCTCCACGTATCCGAACAGCAAGGCGTTCGTTTATGATATCGCTTCCGGGACGTTCCAGGACTTGGGCACCCTCTATCCGGGCCAGGACTACGTGCGGGGAGGCGGTGTCACCGATAAATACTACTATGCGGGTATCGGTGCCGTAGGTCACTTGATCCGCATCAACAGGGAGACGCTGGAGAAGCAGGAAATCCAAACTCCCGCAACAGGAGCGGACACGTTCGTCTCCAACATATGGTCGTATAACGGTTTATTGTTTATGGCTTACGGAACCTCCTTGGCGATTATGGACGAACAGAATACCGACGACGTGAAAAAAGTGATGAGCTGGATGGACGCCGCCACCTTTGACGGGATGATTTCCTCCCCTGCTCCTTTTAGCCCGAATTTAATTTATTTCCGCAACAAAAATACGTCGGAACTGTGGACCTATAACACGAGTACGAATGAAATTAACCCCGTTGAACCGCGGATAAAAGTCGACAACAGTGTGAAAAGCTACAAATGGATGACGCTAACAAGCGGGGAAAAGGCAGGGCGGACCGTTCTCGCCATCGTCCAAAGCCCGGTGTCCTATTCCATCTATGATCCGGCCGATCACTCGATCGTGAACATACCGCTCAGCGTCAGCAAGCAAGGGGCGAATGTGCAAAGTCTGGAGAAAGGTCCCGACGGAAAAATCTACATGGGCGGGTACCAGGCCGGCATGAGCATCTACGATCCCGAGAAAGCCGCGTTTGAACGTCAAGAGCTGGGGCCTGCCCAAATTGAGGGCATCGGCGTCATGAACGGAAAGGTGTATTTCGGTATCTACGGCGGCGCCGTTATTTACCGGTATGACCCCAGCCTGCCTTACAACTCCAGAACCAATCCGGGTATTATTCATGATATCGATGACGGACAAAGCCGACCGTTCGCGTTTACTTCGGCGGGCAACAAGCTGTTCATCGGAACCATTGCCGACTACGGCAAGCTTGCGGGAGCGTTGACGGTTTATGACGAGCAAGCCGGCACCTGGTCGGTGTACCCGGACATCGTGAAGGACCAAAGCGTCATCGGACTCGCGCACAAAGACGGCTTCTTGTACGGCGGCACCACCATTTATGGCGGACTCGGCATCGATCCTGCCGCAACAGAAGCTAAAATGTTCGAATTCGACGTTGCCCAAGGCAAGAAAACAGGAGAGTTCGCCTTGAAGGTGCCGGGCGTTCAAACGCCGATTATGATCGGTTCGCTATCGATCGGTCCGGATGGTCTTCTGTGGGGCATCGTGTACGGCAAAGATGCGGCAAACAATAACGCGTATGCGCTGTTCGCCATGAATCCCGCCACGAAAACGGTTGTGAAGAGCAAACTGTTCAAAAACGGAGCAACGGGCAGCACTTGGCGGCCTTATTACATGAAATGGAGTGATGACGGGCTTCTGTATACGACGATCGGCAGATATCTGGTCGTATTCGACCCGGAGACGCTCGAATACAAGCAGCTCGTGAACGGCTACGTCAATTTGTTCACATTGGCGGATGACGGCAGCATCTACTACGCCACAGCCAATGATTCGTACTTGGTTCATCTGCCGGTTCCGTTGAAGGAAGCGGCGCTGGCAGCGCCCACGTCACTGCGGAAAGGCAATACAGCCCCGGTTTCTGTAACCGGCAAGCTCGTTAACGGCAAAAATGCGATTATGGGTGGGGCGTCCATCCAATACTTCAGCAGCAATCCGGATGTAGTAACCGTTCAAAATGGGTCGATGACCGCCCATAAGCCGGGAACAGCCGAGATCTCGGCAAAGGTTACACTTGACGGAGTAACCGTCCAGACGAACAAAGTTACCGTAGAGGTGCCGGTTGAACTCGAGCATGTCACACTGTCTGCAGACCGTTACGGTCTAAAACGGACGGAAGCGGTAACCTTAAGCGTTTACGGTCAACTGAACACGGGAGAAACTGCGGATTTAACGGGCGCATCCATCGAGTACTTCAGCAGCGATCCTGCGGTTATCTCCCCGCAAAGCGTCACATCGGCCGTATATGATACGGGAACGGCAAATGTATGGGTGAAAGTGACGTTAAAAGGAGTAACCGTGGAATCCAATAAAATCACCATTACGGTGACGGCGGATACGGAGTGGATGACCAGACTGATTCAGAATTATGAATCGAACGGGGAGCTCGACCATCCGCTCGCCGCCCAATTGACGAACCGGCTGCAGCAGGCCGAACATTTTAAGGATCAAGGTCTTTACGACCAAGGAATCAAACACTTAGATGATTTCCTGAAGTCGCTTGATAACAAAGGGTTGAGCGGCCGCATTTCGGAGCAGGTCAAGCGCGCATTGGTCTCCGATGTGAATGCCTTGATCACGCAGTGGAAGCACTCTTTGAAATAGCCATAACTTAAAAATAGGAGGATCTGCCTGAAGCAGATACGAATACCGGATAGAAGATGTACGACCTGTAAAAACCGTACGTGGAGCGTACGGACAAAGGAAACTCCTTGAAGGAAAGCAGAACAAAAAGGGAGTGAGCAGGAGAGTGGAGAAGCGAAGCGTCCGCCTTTGAAACCGATTCCTAACCACGACAACATTTCAATCAAAGGAATCGATTTCAACAGCGGGTGGAACCTCCTGTTTACTCCCTCCCCACGCGCCAAACTGAACACAACCACTAAGGACCTGGCCATAAGTCAGGTTTTTCTTTTTTCAAAGGCAACACATTAAGTTGAACGAAAAGTGGTTAATAAATAATGAACAAGATTGTGTCGTATCTCGTCGGATTCGGTCGGTTGCTCAATACAATATGTCTAAGTCAACGTTTGTAAAGCTTGGAAGGAGGGGTAGTATGATTCGGTTTCACCAAGTCAATAAACATTTTGGGCAATTTCATGTGCTGAAGGACATCAATTTGTCGGTTAAATCCGGGGAAGTGGTTGTCGTAATCGGACCTTCCGGTTCCGGAAAAAGCACGCTCGTACGCTGCATTAATAAATTGGAAGCGGTTACGGATGGGGAGCTGATTGTCGACGGATTCCGTGTCAACGACAACAAAACGGACATTAACCTGCTCCGGCGGAACATCGGAATGGTGTTTCAGCATTTCAATCTGTACCCTCACATGTCTGTTCTGAGCAATATTACCCTTGCGCCGCTTCGGGTGGCGAACGTTTCCAAAGCGGAAGCGCGGGAAACCGCGATGTTCTATCTCGAAAAGGTCGGCATTTCCAATAAAGCGGATGCCTATCCGTGGCAGCTGTCCGGCGGACAACAGCAGCGTGTAGCCATTGCCAGAGGTCTCGCGATGAAGCCGAAGATTATGCTTTTCGACGAACCGACGTCCGCACTCGACCCGGAAACGATTGGAGAAGTTCTGGATGTAATGAAAACGCTTGCACTGGAAGGGATGACAATGGTCGTCGTGACCCATGAAATGGGATTTGCCCGGGAAGTGGCCGACCGCGTCGTGTTTATGGATCAAGGTAGGATCGTGGAGGAAGCGGCTCCGTCCGAATTTTTCGCCGATCCGAGAGAAGAACGGGCCCGTTTGTTTTTAAGCCGCGTTTTGAACCATTGATAACCTTAGATTGATTAACCGAAAAGGGGAGATTGACATGAACATGATGAAAAAGCTGACAGGTATAACGCTGACCGCCGTAATGGCCGTTTCTCTTGCGGCGTGCGCAGGCGGAGAGAAATCTGGGCAGGAGCCGACGCAAGGGGCGAACGCTGGTGCGAAAGCCGGAGCCGTCGAACAGATTAAAGCGCGAGGCAAGCTTTCGGTGGGTGTGAAGTACGATTTGAACTTATTCGGCTTGAAGGATCCGGCTTCCGGCAAAGTGGAAGGCTTCGACATTGATCTGTCGAAGGCGATCGCCAAAAAAATATTCGGCGACGAAACCAAAATCGAGCTGAAGGAAGTCACGTCCAAAACGCGGATTCCGATGCTGAAGAACGGCGAAATCGACATGATCATAGCCACGATGACGATCACCGAAGACCGTAAAAAAGAAATCGACTTTTCCGATGTTTATTTCATGGCCGGACAGTCATTGCTTGTGAAGAAAGATAGCAAAATCAACGGACTCGCCGATCTGAACAAGAACACCAAAATCGTTACTGCAAAAGGGTCTACATCCACCACTAATATCCGAGCGAAAGCTCCGGAAGCTCCAATTCTGGAATTTGAAAACTATGCCGAAGCCTTTACCGCGCTTAAGGCTGGGCAAGGTGATGCGTTGACGACAGATAACGCGCTTCTGTACGGAATGGCGAAGCAAGATCCGAACTATCGCGTTGTGCAAGAGACGTTTACTGAAGAGCCATACGGAATTGGGATGCGCAAAAACGAGGAGGATTTGGTCGCACTGGTGAACTCTGTGATTAAAGAAATGCAAACAAACGGAGAGTACGACAAGCTTTATCAGAAATGGATCGGTGAAAAACAGAAGAAGTGACTAATGCCGACGGGGGAAGCGACTACGCCTATCCCGTCTGATATTTCAGGAAAGGAGGGGCAGGGATGATCGATTTTTCCATCCTGACGAATCATTGGGACCAATATTTGGCAGGCTTTACGAATACAATTAAGGCGAGCCTTCTAGCATTGATCGGAAGTTTCTTGCTCGGTACCGTTTTTGCGGTGCTGCGCATAGCTCCCATACGGATACTGAACGCGGTCGGGGCGGTGTACGTGGAATTTATCCGGAACGTCCCCCTTATTGTGGTCGTATTCTTTATGTTTGTCGGGCTCCCGTCGATCGGGATCCGCTTGAATCCGTTTACGGCGGGGACCTTGGGTTTGACGATTTACACCGCCGCATTCATCGCTGAAACGATACGTGCCGGCATTCAGTCGGTGCCCAAGGGACAAATGGAAGCGGGACGTGCGTCCGGATTCGGCTACGTCCAGGTGATGCGTTATATTATTTTACCGCAAGCCGTCAAAATCGTGATTCCGCCGCTCGGCAACCAATTTCTGAATTTGATCAAAAATTCATCCGTGTTGGGGGTCGTTGCTGGCCTTGATCTGATGTATTACGGCGATTTGATTTCTGCGTCTACCTTTGTTACGTTCGATGTGTATATATTCGTAGCCCTGTTTTATTTGGCATTAACCATTCCGCTCAGCTTCGGTCTCCGCTATCTGGAGCGCCGCATGGCGAGAGCACGGTGAGGAGGGTTCCAACATGGATTTTATCGGCGCCTATGCTCCTTCTCATTTGAAGTTTTTGCTGCAAGGCTTATGGGTGACGCTTGAAGTCGCGATCATCTCGATTGCGCTCAGCTTCTTGATCGGTACTGTAATGGGGATTGTACGCTATTGGCGCATTCCCGTACTCTCCGCCTTAATGGGGGTCTTGGTGGAGACGATCCGGAATTTACCGCTGCTGTTGATTATTTTCTTCACGTACTTTGCGCTTCCGGAAGTCGGAATCAAGATGAGCAAGATGAATGCGGCGATCGTGGCGCTGGTCATCTTCGAATCGGCCATGCTGGCGGAAATTGTCCGCAGCGGTTTGAATTCCATCGACAAAGGGCAGGTGGAAGCAGCTCGTTCTTCTGGCTTGTCCTCGATCCAGACGATGCGGTTCGTCGTTCTTCCGCAGGCGCTGCGCCGTATGGTTCCCCCGCTCGTCAGCCAATTTATTTCGCTGCTGAAAGATACGTCGCTGGCAGTGGTCATCGCGCTTCCAGAGCTGATGAATCATGCGCAAATCATTAACGGACGCAACGTGAATTATGTCATTCCAACCTTCATCTTGGTGGCGTTCATATACTTCGCGGTCAATTACGCGTTGTCCGTCCTTTCCAGGAAGCTTGAAAATAAGCACGTTTGACCGGGCTGAAAGGGATCTCCATTTCTTGGGCAACCTAGAGAGGATGATCTCTTTTACTTTCTTTTTTGTAAGGAGGTTCCAATACGTCATGTCGGATCGCGTTCACATCCTGATCGTAATTTTGCTGAGTACGGTTTTGCTCGGAGAAGTGAAATTGAATCCGTTCGAAGACTCGTTTCGGTTCTCGCTCGGAATCGTCGCTTATTTTTTCGGACTGCTCTGGTTTTCCGTTCCTGTGCTATCAACGGGCCTATATACGGGAGCATCAGTCGTATTGTTCCGTGTAGGAATGGATGCAGTTAGCGGTGCCGATCTGTCTACAAGCTTCCTGCACCATATTCCAACCTTTGGCTTTTATTTGTCCTTCGCTGTAACCGTGAAGCTGCTCCGGATTCGCAAACAGGCTGAGTTTCCGATACAGGTTGGTTTAATCGGAGCAGCTGCAGATACGATCTCCAATTGCGTGGAATTATTCGTCCGATTCTTGATCCTCGATGCGGTCATGTTAACATGGAGAGGATTGATCTTGATCGGCATAACCGGCGTGTTGCGCAGTTTTTTTGTCGTAGGTTTGTACAACATGCTGTCCATTCGCCAAGTGCGTCAACTCGGGGAGTGGAGGAAGTTGGAGCTGGAAAGGCTGATTTTGCTGAATTCGAGTCTGTACACGGAATCGTTTTATATGCGAAAATTGATGGCACATGTCGAGAAGCTCACGCACGAAAGCTATAGATTGTATAAGAAATTAATGGAACAGCGACGGCCCGAACATAGCGAAGCCTTGCATTTGGCGGAAAACGTACATGAGTTGAAAAAAGATTTACAGCGGACCGTTGCCGGATTGTCGAAGCTGATGCAGCCTACGATGGCCGGAGACCGGTTGGGGATCATAGAGCTTTGCGGTTTGGCCGTCCAAGCGAATGAGAAGTATGCGGCCGTACACGGCAAAGAGATCACCTTTCATCTTGCAGCAGATGTCCAGCTGTTCACCAATCAAACTTATGCGCTGCTGTCTATCTTGAACAACTTGCTGACCAACGCAGTGGAAGCGATTCCAGCGCACGGATCTGTCCTTGTAAAAGCCGAATTGGCAGAGGAATGGCTGGTGTTCCGCGTGATCGATAATGGGCCCGGCATATCCGAGCAGGAGCGGGAGCTGGTGTTTGAGCCGGGTTATTCCACGAAGTTCAATCCGGAAGGATATTTTTCTACGGGCATCGGGTTGACGCATGCGAGAGATCTTGCGTGGGATATGGGCGGTTCCCTGAGCTTGAGCCCGGGTTCGGAATATGGGGCATGCTTCGAGCTGAAAGTTCCTATTCAACAGTTGATGCGCAAGGGGGAACATGATGAAGATGAACCTGTTTCTGATTGATGACGATGCCGCAGTTCGTAAAATGCTGTCGCGGATGATAACGGAAAGCAAAATGGGGGAAGTCGTGGGTGAGGCGGCGGACGGCTTGCATGTGACGGCTAGGCAGTTGGGGGATGTTGACGTCGTGCTCATGGACCTGTTAATGCCGGGCCGGGATGGAATCCAGACGATCAAAGCACTTCGAAGGGAAGGCTACGCCGGAACGTTCGTCATGATCTCGCAAGTCGAGCATAAGGAGCTCGTGGGAGAAGCTTACCAGGAAGGGGTCGACACTTTTATCCAGAAGCCGATCAACCGTAATGAAGTGTTGTCGGTATTAAAACGCGTCGAGCACCATTTGACCCTCGTCCGTTCCATCGATTCGATCCGCCAGTCGCTAAGTACTTTGGGAGGGGCTGCCGCGACGGTCCCCCCGCAGCGGCAGCCGAAGATTTCGTTGGAAGAAAGGGCCGGGACGCTGATGCTGCAGTTGGGGATTGCAGGCGAGGCGGGAGCTGGAGATTTAATGAAGCTGATCCACTGGCTGGAAGAGGAAGAACACCGAAACGGACCTCTTCGGGAATTGCCGCCCTTGAAGGAATTGTACGGTCAAGTGCTGCGGATGGAAACGCAACCGGGACCCGACAAACATTCGGAAAGAGAGGTTCGCGCTCTAGAGCAGCGAATGCGCCGAATGGTGCTGCAGACGCTTACCCATCTGTCTTCGCTCGGGCTGAACGATTACGCAAACCCGATATTCGAGCATTACGCTTCCCGGCTGTTCGAATTTCAGGAAGTGCGAACGCGCATGCGGGAGCTGGAACAAGAAACGGAAGGAACAAGCAGCAAAGTGAACGTCAAAAAATTTCTTCAGGCGTTTTATTTGGAATTGAAGATGAGCTGAGTGTTTTTAACATTCCAATAACACTTCTCTGTTAACCTTGAATAGAGCATACATGGAATGGGGGAAGGAAATTGAAGCAGGATCTGCATGATTATTGGGGACCCAAGCGAATTATTCCGGCGGTGCGCAAGGCTGAGGATTTGCAAGCGGCATGCCGCAGCGAATGGCCCGCTGTGTTTTTGTTGATCGGTGACTTGTTTACGGTAGAAGACTATGTCCAACAAGTATTGCAAGCAAGGAAAAAGGTGTTCCTGCATGTTGATTTTATCGCTGGGTTGAGCGGTGATCCGATTGTGATGAAGTTTATTGCAGAGCGTCTGCGCCCGACAGGCATTATCTCTACCAAAAGCCACTTCATCAAGCATGCCAAGAAGAATGGGCTATTAGCAATCCAACGTCTCTTCCTGATTGATACTTCTGCGTTGGAGCATGGGATTCACAATATGGAGCAAAGCGAGCCTGATGCGGTAGAGATTATGCCGGGATTGATCCCGCGTGTCATTACGCAGCTCCGGGACAGCATCGCTATTCCGATCATTGCAGGCGGATTAATTCAAGATCATGCCGAGATTGAAACGGCGCTGCAAGCGGGCGCAAGTGCGGTATCCATGGGCAACAAACGGCTATGGACCTAGGGGGTCTCTTTGTGAGGTAAGAGTCCCGGGGTCCCCGCAAAGTAATAGGAATTGGCTTCGAAGGAGCTCGTCACTTTGTGGGGTAGAATTTACAAATTCTTCACGCATAGTTGATGTCCCGTTAACAAAGGACTGATAAAGTAGAAGATGTGAGATACAACCGAATACTCAAGGGTACGAGACCAGGAGAAAACCCTGTATGCAACTAATGAAAGCGCCTATCTATAGGTGTGCAACTTTCGTTTGATTGGATGAGGGTTTTTTGTGTTTTTCTCCGGAAGGGAGCGGCCTGCACTAGTAGGATAGCTGAAGCCACCTTAAACCAAGCACAGGAGGGAATGGAATCTATGAAAAAACGTTCGAAGGTATCATTAGTTGTTACTGTTATAGTCGCGTTAGTATTCGGAATACTCCCATTCGACATGTTACAGTCACAAGCGCATGCCGAGGATGCGGGAAGAAAAACGCTGGAAATCAATAAAACGCTAAATGCTCCAATCATTGACGGGAAACTGGACGATGCCGTATGGACGATTGAGCAGCCCCTAAACGCCCGAGTGGGAGAAGGTACCTTTAAGGACTCCAAATTCGGATTGTTGTGGGATCATAAGTACCTGTATATCGGCGTGAAGTCGGATGACGATACTCCGATCCATAAAGGCTCGGGCTATTGGTTCGAGCAGGACAACATCAATATTTTTCTAGATCCTGCGAAACATCGGTCCACTCCCTATGCTAGTGACGATATGCAGCTGGGATTCGTGTATCAGCCGGGGACGACTACACCGGAATTCCACTTCGGTGCAGCGCTTAACAATCATAGCGGCAAAGACGAGAAGAAGATTTTGAGAGCGATCCAGACCACGAATACGGGTTGGTCGTTGGAAGTGGCGGTCCCGTGGGACATGTTGAATATGGATCCCGTGCTGAGACGAGAGCTAGGGATAGAAATCGGAGTTACGGATCGGTATGATACGGACCCTTCCAAGCAAAGATCGAGTTATTGGAGCGCATTCAACACGATGTCCTTCTGGAACGATACGTCGGGTTATGGAACCCTTGTCCTGACGGACAGCCATCCGGTTACAGGGAATGTGAATCCTGTTCTGCTGGAGGAGAACTTCGACGGGTATACCACAGGGCAGACTCCGTTCGGCTGGATCTCGGATGTGAACGCTGGCAGCAATCCATTCACGGTAGTACAGGATACATACGGGAATGGTAGAATGCTGTTCGACGGGAAAGCGTCCGGTAAGCAGGCCAGAATTACGGCTCCCGTTCAATGGGACAATTATGTGATTGAAGCGGATGTGAAATTCGAAAGCGTCCTGGACTCCGGAAGATGGGCATCTCTTATGTTCCGTGGAGCCTCGAACGGTAAAAATCCTTATAATCAAATGGCGATCCGCCAAAGAGGAACCTATGAGGTAGCTTACCGCAAGCCGGATAACAACTGGTCGGTCATGGCGACTGGAGAGTCACAGCCGCTCACACTGAACACGGATTATACGATGAAAGTGAGAGTGTTCGATAACAACGTCAAGGAATATATCAAAGCCAAGAGTGACCCGACTTATAAGCTGCTAATCGACAAGAGCTTTACGGCTGATCTGCTCGAGCGCGGGAAGATCGGGTTTCAGGGCGATCAGAGCAAGGTGTCGTTCGATAACTTGAAAGTAACGAGAATCACGGCCGATCGACTTAATCTGACGCTGCCGAGTACAATGGAAGCTCTGACCGGTCCAAAGAGTGTGACGGGCAGTGTATACTACTCAGACGGAGTAACCGAATCCGTATACGGTGATCGGCTGAAGCTGTACTCCTCAGACGAGAGTATCATCAAGATCGTGAAAAATCAGATTTATCCGATCAAAGCCGGTCAAGCTACGGTGAAGACGATCTTCTATAACGCGGAAGTGTCGCAGCCCATAACTGTAACACCTTCTACAACGGGCGCCAAGGTGACTTCGCTGAAACATGACGATGGCTATGTGCTCGTTTCCGGCCAGACGTTCGATCTGAATACAGTTAATTTCAAAGCGGATTTCAGCGATTTTTCCTCCAGTACGCTGAAGGGCAGCGAATTGAACTGGACCGCAAGCAGCGGTGACATCTCGTTCAGCAATGGCACGATACATGTTCAGCGAAAAGGCGTTTATCCGGTTACGGTGCAAAAGGATGGCCAGTCTGTATCGATGCTTGTAGTAGCTAAGAATGCTGCAGACCAGGAATACGTGCTGTATGAAGAAAACTTCGATACCGCTGCGGAGGGCGCATTGCCGCAAGGCTGGACGCGCAAGGAAGGAACTACAGCTAGTGCGGCCGCGGTCAAATCCGGGGCGTTCGAATTGAATGCCAGCGCTTCTCCTGACAATCCTTCAAGAGTATTGCTGCCCGATTACCTGGGGCTATTCGGCAATTACAAGATCGAAGCGGACGTTACGCATCTGGCGGCAAATGACGCGGCAAGATGGCATTCCATCATGTATAGGGTTCAAAACAACGACTACCCGTACTATCAGATGGCGGTCAGAAAAGATGCAACGGCGGTCAATGGAGTGGAATTTGCCGAGCGAACCCCGTCCAACGGCTGGAACGTGATGGACAAAGGTTCTTACACCGAAGCGATTGATCCGGGGAAGCTGTATCATTATACGATCAAGACGTTCGGGAACCGAGTCGAGCAATTGATTGGTGACAAGCTGATCGTCAATACCGATATGGCCACTGCCTATGCGAAAGGTAGAATCGGGCTGCAGTCGAACGGCAGTACAATGAAGATCGACAATATCCGGATTTCGCTGCAGCAGGATCCGTTGCCTCCTATGCCGCCCAAGCCAGAAGACTTGTTCGTTAATGTGACGGAGCCGGAAACCAAAATCTCCATGGCACCATCCGTAGTGACCGAGATTAACAGCGTTGAGGCTTTAGCGAGTCTAGCCGGACCGACTCTGCCTGCAACGGTTATCGTGCATGTAAACAGCGAGCTGAAGGTGACGGACTCCAAGGGCAATAAGGACATCGGTAGCCTGGATTCGGTGTTGGCTACGCTTGGAACCAAGATGATGCCGGCTTTCTATGTGAAGGACGAGCCAACTGTAGACGCATTGATGGAGTTGTTGAAGAATAAGGGGCTGGAAGACGCCTTCGTGATCTCGGATAACGGAGACCTTGTGAAGCGAGCTAGAACCGTTTATCCGATCATTCGAGGAATCGTAGATTTTAGTGGGGAGAAGAAGTTGTCCCCGGATGACATGCTGAATATCCGCAGGAAAACAACAACTAGCTTGGCCAAAATTGCTTTGCTGCCTCAAAGTGCGGCATCCCGAGAAAATGTGTCTTACTTGCAACAGCGGGTGATCGTAGTATGGACGAAGGAAGAAGCGAAACAAGCAGAGAAGAGCCTTTCTATTCATAATCTGATTGCATCCGGAGCGAACGGGATTGTAACCGACTCCCCGAACGTAGCATTTGATGCATACAAAGTGTACGCCAACCAGACAACCTTGGTTCGTAAGCCTTACATTATCGGTCATAGAGGGATGCCAGCTGGAGGCACGATGGACGGCGCACCGGAGAATACGATCGTAAGTAATAAGCTGGGCCTCGAAGCGGGTGCCGATTTCATTGAAAATGATATTTTCCTTACCAAAGACGGCCGTCTGGTCATCGTGCACGATTTCACGTTGGATGGTACTACCAATGGAACCGGACTTGTAGAAAGCTACACATATGAGGAATTGCGGTTGCTTGATGCGAATCAGACGCACAAAACGAAATATCCGAGCTTGCCGATTCCGACATTGGATGAGCAAATCGAGCTGGCCAAACAAAAAGGCAAAATGGTATTTGCCGAGATCAAGACGAATACGCCTGCCGCGGTGGACGCCTTTGTCAAGCTGATCAAGGATATGGGGGCTGAGGACGTGATCAATACGATGTCCTTCGATTCCAATCAGTTGAAGCGTTTGGCTTCTCTGATGCCGGAGATGCCGTCAGGCTTGTTGACCGGCGGTTACGCCAATGAAGCCAATGTTAACAAATCGCTCAGAGATACGCTTAAGTTGGTTCAGCCTATGAATGTCACATATAATACGAGCTACGGCGGAGTAGGCAAAAAATTCATGGAAGCTTCGAAGCACCGCGGGATCATCATTTCACCGTGGACGTTTAATAACAAAAACGACTTTATACAATTTTTTAAGCTTGGTGCTTATGGGATCACAACCGATTTTGCCTTGTGGGCTTCCGATTGGGCAGCGTCGATTAAGCCAGAACAAGACAAGTATGAGATCGCCAAAGAGGAGAGCGTAACCTTGTCGGCCATCGTGGAAAGCTACGCAGAAGGCAAGAAGGCAACCGTTGTACCTGATCTCGTGCTGATTGACGGACAAGATGCAGTGGAAGTGAATGGGAACAAGGTCACGGGCAAGAAGCCGGGGACAGCGCACGCCTTACTCCGTTACACGACCGTCATCGATGCCAACAACAAGTACGATATATACACGAAGCCGGTCGTGCTGGTAGTAAAAGGTAAGGACCCCGAACAACCAGAAGCTGTCAATCCTGTATGGACGGAAGGTAAGCTGGAAGCTTCTAAGATTACACAAACTGGATTGACATTAACATGGTCCGGAGCCAGCGATAAAGATGGCGTAACCGAGTATCGCGTGTATCAAGGCAATAAAGAGATCGGTCAAGTCACAGGCAGTGTTACTAGCTATGAAGTGAGCGGACTGACTGCGGGTACGGAGTACACGTTCACCGTACAGGCAGGTAATCAAGCCGGGAAATGGAGCAACGATGGTCCGAGCACGAAGGTGACGACAGAACAGCCAGAAGCTGTCAACCCTGTATGGACGGACGGCAAGCTGGAAGCTTCTAAGATTACGCAAACTGGATTGACATTAACATGGTCCGGAGCGAGCGATAAAGATGGTGTAACCGAGTATCGCGTGTATCAAGGCAATAAAGAAATCAGTCAAGTCACAGGCAACATTACTAGCTATGAAGTGAGCGGACTGATTGCAGGTACGGAGTACACGTTCACCGTGCAGGCGGGTAATCAAGCCGGGAAATGGAGCAACGATGGTCCAAGCACGAAGGTGACGACTGTGGTCGAGGGTCCAGGTACAAACCCTGATCCTGGGACAAATCCTGATCCTGGTACGAATCCCGGCACAAATCCAGGAACAAATCCAGGAACGAATCCAGGAACGAATCCAGGAACGAATCCTGGAACGAATCCTGGAACAAATCCCGGTCCGAACGATGGTAAACCAACCGTTCCCGGTAAAGGCAAAGACCCAATCACTGCCAAAGACGGAAAAGTGGATGAGGCTGCCCTTAAGAAATCATTCGAGTCCGCATCCCAGGTTGCAGTGAGTATGTCAGGGGAGAAGCTGGAAATATCTGCTGTGGTGCTGTTGGAACCGAGTCGGAAACAAGATAACAGTCTTGTGCTGGTGAGTGGCGACGCCACGTATCACTTACCTTTGTCCGTATTGAAGCTCGAAGATTTGGCACGACAGCTTCAAGTTGATGTGAACGACTTGTCGATCACCATTACGATGAAGAAGTTAAGCGGCAATGAAGCTGCCGCAGTCGGTGGCGCAGTGCATGCGGCAGGCGGCGAAGTTGTTGCTGACGCGGTAGAGTTCGAAGTGCAGGCGATAAGCAAAGACAGCAAATCGGTTACAGTCTCGTTCGGTTCGACTTATGTTTCCCGTGATCTTATTATCCATAAAGCGGTGAATCCGAACAAAGCGACCGGCGTGCAATATATTCCAGAGTCGAAGCAGCTTCGATTCGTCCCAACCGTATTTGAGACGAAAGACGGCAAAACTACCGCAACGATGAAACGAAACGGCAACAGTATTTATACGGTAGTTGAGAATAACAAAAGCTTTGCAGATATGGCTAATCATTGGGCCCGGGCGGAAGTGGAACTGYTGGCCAACAAGCTCGTGGTAGAGGGTGTCAGTGACAGCCGATTCGAGGGCGACCGCAATATTACGCGTGCGGAATTCACGGCGATGCTTGTCCGTGCGTTAGGGTTAACTCCTGAGACTACTCCGAATGCTGGCTTCCATGATGTTGCTTCCTCGGATTGGTATGCCGGTGATGTGACAGCAGCAGTAGCTGCAGGTGTGATCAGCGGCTACGAGGATGGAACATTCCGCCCGAATCAGTCCATCACACGCGAAGAGCAAGCGGCGATGATGATTCGTGCCTTGGCCTATGTTAACATGGAGGCGAAGGTTTCCAAACCCAAGCAGGACGACATTCTTAGCAAGTATAAAGATGCTAACCAAATTAGTTGGGCCCGTGCGGAGATTGCCGCTGCGATCGATGCAGGCCTTGTCAATGGGATGACCGCAGATACACTTAATTCCAGCAGTAAAGCCACACGTGCTCAATCTGCCGTGATCTTGATGCGATTCTTAAGCAAAGCGAAATTCATTAACTAACCGGCTCCATTCAATAGTCCGCTCAGGCGTAAAGCTTGGGCGGACTATTCTGACGTTACCAGAAAGTTAAAGCATTCAGAATGCCTGCAGATCCTTACAAAATCTTTACATGTGCTTGATACCCCGTTAACACTAGGCTGGTAAAGTAAGAGTTGAGATAAACAACCGAATATATAAAGGGTATGAGACCAGGAGAAAACCCTTTTATGCACCAGATAGAGGAGCCTTATTCAGGCGTGCCGCTTCTATTTGATGGGTAAAAGGGTTTTTTGTTGTTTTCTCTAGAAGGGAGCTGCTCGAAGTTTGCCGGATGTAATGGAACTGGAAGGTTATTTTTTTGATTTGGATGGAACGGTTTTGCTTGGTGAACGGTTGCTTCCCGGTGTCTCGGAAACACTTGCTTATTTGCGTAAGAAGGGGAAACAGGTGCGGTTCCTCAGCAACACGACCACACGTACACGCGCGGAATGCAAGGACCGCCTGCACAAGTTGGGGATGGAAGCCGAGCTGAATGAAATTGTGACAGCCTCATATACCGCGGCGGTGTATTTCAAGGAACAGGCAAAGGATCCGGTAGTGCTTGTAGTTGGGGAACCGGCCATGGTGTATGAATTGGAGGAGAAAGGAGTTGAGCACACATCGGACCCTTACGCAGCGACTCATGTACTGGTCGGGATGGACTTGCATTTTGACTATAACAAGCTGCATCAAGCGATGAAGGCTGTACGCAACGGGGCTGCCTTGATCGCGGCCAACCCAGATCCGTATTGTCCCGTGGAAGATGACATGATTCCAGACACCTGGTCGATGGTGAAGGCGATCGAAACGGCCTGCTGCATGGAAACAGAGGTGATCATCGGCAAGCCGTCGGCGTATTATGGCGCTAAAGTACTGGAATGGACCGGCCTATCCGGTCATCAGTGCTTAATGGTAGGTGACCGGCTGGAGACGGACATTCTGTTCGGACACAACAACGGCCTGTACACGGCCTTGGTCCTAACGGGGGTCGCGACGAAGCACGATGCCGAGCGGTACCCCGTACAGCCGGATTATATATGGTCCTCACTGGAYGAACTGCTACAACTAGCTGCTAAGTCATAACTATACGAGTTTACCCCGGCTTGACACTGCCGAAATCCCAGGAACACATACGCTTGCTATAGTAGACAGGAAGAGCGTGTCAATCAGACAACAACACCCATATCCCGAAGGAGAGAATCCCATGCGTTCCCTTACCACGAAAATGACTTGTCTCGCTTTATGCTTCTCCATCATGCTGGGCTGCGCCAAGACTCCAACCGAGCAGCCTGCCGCATCAAGTCCGACCGCTTCACCGACTGCAGCCAAGGAAGAGAAAGTAGAGTTATCCTTCTATTATCCGATCGCAGTAGGCGGGCCTCTAACGGCTACGATCGAAGGGATGGCGCAAGAATTCACGAAGCAGAATCCCAACATTACCGTCAAGCCGGTATACACGGGCAGCTACGCAGATACAGCCATCAAGACGCAAGCAGGTGTTCAAGGCAAGAATCCTCCGGATGTCGCGGTGCTTCAATCGACGGAGCTGTTCAGTCTGCTCGACATGAATGCGATTATTCCGCTCGACGAGTTCATCGCTAAGGAAGGCGGGGACAAGTATTTGGCAGACTTCTACCCAGCCTTCATGGCGAACTCCCAAACGGGCGGCAAAACATACAGCATTCCGTTTCAACGCAGCACCATCCTACTTTACTACAACAAGGATTTGTTCAAAAAGGCTGGGCTTGACCCGAACAAAGCTCCGCAAACATGGGATGAAATGAAGGACTACGCCAAAAAGCTGACCAAGGACGGGACTTGGGGCCTGGAAATTCCGGTATCAGGCTACGCCTACTGGATGCTGCAAACGTTCGCCTTGCAAAATGGTAAAAACCTGATGACTGAGGACGGTAAAAAGGTCATGTTCAATACGCCGGAAAATGTGGAAGGGCTCCAATATTGGATGGATCTGGCCAAGAAAGAAAAGGTGAGTCCACTAGGGGTTACCGAGTGGGGAACGGTGCCTTCGGACTTCCTGGAAGGCAAGACGGCGATGATGTACCACACGACGGGTAACTTGACCAATGTGAAGAAAAATGCCAAATTCGATTTCGGCGTCAGCTTCCTTCCGAAGAACAAAAACTTCGGCAGTCCGACCGGCGGCGGCAACTTCTATATCTTCAAGGATATCGATAAGAAGAAGCAGGAGGCGGCCTGGAAATTCGTCAAGTTCATGACCGAAACCGAGCGCGCTGCCCAATGGAGTATCGATACAGGTTATGTTGCCGTGAAGAAGTCCGCATATGAGACTGAGACGATGAAGAAGTATGCCGCTGAATTCCCGGCCGCTCTTGTTGCCCGCGACCAGCTTCAATATGCGGCAGCCGAGATGTCCACGCATAATAACGGCAAAGTGGTAAAAGCGTTAAGCGATCAAGTCCAGGCCGTCCTGACCGGCAGTCTGGCACCGGCGGAAGCTTTGCAAAAAGCGCAGGAAGAAGCGGATAAAGCATTGGCTCCATTTAACAAGTAAATAAACAACCAAATGTAAAGAGAAGCGAGGCTGCGGCACTTGACTATGAGCTGCCGCAGCCAAGGCTATCTCGGAATCAACAACTTTTGCTGGGAGGTTCACGTTTTGGGGTTTCGAAAATCGATTCTGCAATGGAGAACTAACGTTTTTGCCTGGATGCTGCTTCTCCCATCACTTCTTTTTTTGTTCCTGTTCACCTTTTACCCGATTGCCCGTACGATTCGCCTCAGTCTGTATCAAGCGGATTTGGCGACACCTGTGCCGATATTCGTTGGGTTCGACAATTACATTCATCTGTTGGATGACGCGATCTTCTGGAAGGTGATGTCCAACAATCTATGGTTTGCGCTCGGTACGGTACCGACTTCTATGGCGCTTGCCCTACTGATGGCCGTCTATGCTAATAAAGCGCTGCGGGGGACGAACTTCCTGCGTACGGCCTTCTTCTATCCAACGTTGATTCCGATGATTGCGGCTGCCAATGTATGGCTGTTCATCTATACGCCTCAATATGGACTGCTCAGCAGGGTGATGCACTCGGTTAGCCTATCCGATATCAACTGGCTTGGATCTCCGCAGGCTGTGATGTGGGCGATGATCTTCATGATTATCTGGAAGGAAGCCGGGTATTTCATGATCTTTTACTTGGCCGGGCTGCAGAACATTTCACCGGATCTTTATGAAGCGGCGCAAGTGGACGGGGTGGGACGTTGGACCGTATTCCGCCGAATCACATTTCCGCTGCTGATGCCGACGACGCTGTTCGTGACGATTGTGGCTCTGACGAACTCCTTCAAGCTCGTCGATCATCTGGTCATTATGACGAAGGGCGGACCGAACAATGCCAGCAATCTACTTCTCTATTACATTTACGAGACGGCCTTCAGTTTCTGGGATCAAGGGTTAGCTTCCACTTTAACGGTCGTTATGATCGCAGTGCTTCTCTTGTTCGCTGTGTTGAACTTCTTCGGGTTGGATAAACGAATTCACTATCATTGATGGGAAGAAAGGCGATCCTATGCGCAATAAAACGTTGAAAATAAGCCAATGGCTTCTATATATATGGGCTGCAATGTGGCTCGTACCGCTTGTATGGATGACAGTTACCGCGTTCCGTCCCAGACAGATTGCGCTATCGTCGTCGTTTTCCTTAGAGTTCACGCTGGATAATTTCCAGAAGGTCTGGGCGGCGGCCCCATTCGCGCAGTATTACGTCAATACGGTGATAATTGTCGTCTGCGTGTTCGTGGTTCAGATGCTAACGGCCACAATGGCGGCATTTGCCTTTGCAAGAGTGGAGTTTCGCGGGAAAAATGTGCTGTTCATGCTGTTTCTCGTCCAGATCATGGTGCCAGCTGACGTCCTGATCTTCCCTAACTATAACGTGCTGAAGGAGCTGTCGCTGCTCGACACGAAGCTCGGTGTGATGATTCCATATTTTGCTTCGGCTTTCGGTGTGTTCCTATTGAGGCAAATGTTCAAGACAATTCCGCCCGAGCTTGATGAAGCGGCTGTCATGGAAGGCTACTCCAAATGGCAGATTATGTGGAAAATCTATTTTCCACTCTCCCGCCCATCCTATATCGCCTTCGGCTTAGTGTCGGTCAGCTATCATTGGAATAACTTCTTATGGCCGCTCATCGTCACGAATTCTGTGGAAAACCGCCCGCTTACCGTTGGACTCGCGATCTTCGCCCAGTCGTTCGAGATTGGCGCACAGTGGACGGAAGTTAGCGCGGCGACGCTGCTCGTGATTGCCCCTCTGATGATCGGGTTTCTGTTGTTCCAACGTCAGTTCATCAACAGCTTTATCCATTCAGGAATTAAATAAATGACAGGGGGAGCCAGGATGACTAACATGTCTGTGCGCAACGACTGCTCCATATCCACATATGCCTTATTGGAGATCCCTCTGCAGGACGCCGTCCTCCAATTGATCGAGGAAGGCTGGAAAGCGATTGAGATCATGGGCGAAGGGCGGCACGACGAACTGCTCGATTGGTCGGAGGATCGTCTAGCATGGTTGAAGCAAGTGGGGGAAGTGAACGGGATTCGTTGGACGATCCATGCTCCGATTACGGGGTGTAACCCGGCTGCAACGGATGCCAATTCGGTCCGCGCTTCGCAAGAGTTGCTTCTGCGGACGATGCAGATCGCGGAATACCTCGATTGTACCTACATTGTGCTGCACGCCGGAGAGCTTGACGGTGAGAGCGGCAGCTTGGCGCTTCCTGATGAGGCGGCACAGCGGGTAGCGGCTTTTCTGCAGGCAGTCTTGCAAGCGACCGACGGGTCAGAGGTAGTTATTGCCTTGGAGAATGTTCCACCCTATCCGGGACTGTTGGGTGTGGATACTGAATTCCTGGAACACGTCCTTCGGTTGGTGGCAAAGCCGCGCATCCGCATCGTGTTCGATGCCGGCCATGCCCACTTGATAGGCGAGGGGCAATGCCTGCTGTCGCTTCAATGTGTGATGGCGGAAGTGATCAGTGTGCATCTAAGTGACAATCATGGTGAACATGATGATCATTTACAGCTCGGCACAGGGAGCGTGCCATTGGAACAACTGGTTGCTACCCTGCAGCAGTTCGGTTACTCGGGCGTCTTGGTGCTGGAGATGCGTAATATGCCTGACGCGCTTGCCTCGGCGGATTGGCTGAATCAGCATCATTCGGTCGGGAAGTTGTTCGCGTAAGGTAGGAGAAACCTGGATGAAAGACCACCCTTCACGGGTTTCCGTGGAGGGTGGTCTTAATGATTGCGTATTGGAAAATACAGGGTCATCCTCTATAATCTTTATGAGGGAAGATAGAATATTGGAGGAGGCTCTTGTATGAAATTTCGTACCACGATCCTGCTTAGCGGCAAGTCAGCAACGGGAATACGGGTTCCGGATGATGTGGTGTCCAGCCTTGGGTCAAGTAAAAAGCCAGCAGTCCGAGTCACCATAGGGGACTACACGTACCGCAGCACAGTTGCATCTATGGGAGGACGGTTCATGATCCCTGTCAGTTCAGAGCACCGGACGGGTGCCAGTGTCGCCGCCGGAGATGAGGTCGATGTAGACATCGTGCTCGATACGGAGCCTCGCGAAGTTACCGTGCCGTCCGATTTCGCCGACGTGCTGGATCAAGACGTTGCTGCCAAAAACTATTTTGAATCGCTGTCTTACAGTAACAAGCTGCGGATTGTACTCTCCATCGAAGAAGCCAAGGCAGCCGAGACCCGGCAACGAAGGATCGACAAAGTGATGAGTCAGCTGAGAGAGGGTCGAACCCAGTAATCTAGGTTTGCGTATGTAGGCGTGTATCCAATGATCAGAAGGAACAGTTCCCGGTTCAACTAAGGAGGGCATGTGATGAAGAGGTACATGTATTATTCGCAATTGAAGACCGATGCGTTGGGCGACTTTCGCTCCGCACTCCAGCAAGACGAAGAGCAGCTGCGCACCCGATTGGAATCCGAAGGAGTACTAGCCTTCTCTCTCTTCGTCAGTGACCCAGTCCTGTGCATCTATATAGAAACGGCGGTCGATGAATACGCGTGGACATGGCCGGCTTCATATGGCGAATGGTTGGAGGAATGGCCGGGGGTACACAAGCACAGTCTATCGGTACCGATGCTCGACATATTCCATGATGGAGTTCCGGTTGACCCGATTACGTGGCGGAGAGATCGTACGGTGGACAAGCGGATCGGCTCAATGGCAAGACTCAAGCCTGATATGGTGGCAAGCTATATATACTACCACTTCCAGAAGCAGGAGGAAACACCGGATAGCTTCAATAAAACGTATATGATTGGATCACATGGTGCTTTTCTGTTCTCCTACTACGAGTTGCCGACTGTTGTGAGCGAATCGAAACGGAAGGGACTTCTCTCTACGGACAATTCGCCTTCGAATTGGCATGAGGTCATGCTGCCTCATTTCCACACATGGGAGAATGCACCGGAGGGTCAACAATTATGGCTGCAGATGGAACAGCTCCTGTAACTTGACTGAAATGATTGTTCGATTGGAAATACCATTCATAGACTATACCTTACATGCTGCCGCTCGGCAGCATGTTTTTCGTTATAAGGGATGAATGAAAACATTGTACGCCAGGTACCTTGCAAAGCATAGTACTAAGTGATAACATAGTAGTGAAAGGACGGTCGAATCGATGGATATGTCGGAATGGACTTCTCAGGTACGTCGGGGAATATTGGAGTTATGCATCTTGCAGCTTATCGGTAAGGCACCACGATATGGCTATGAGCTTGTGACGCTACTTGAACAATGGGAGCCGCTAGCTGTTACGGAGGGGACTCTATATCCGCTTCTTCGTCGGCTGCTTAAGGACAAGGTTATTGAATCGTTCTGGAAGGAATCCGAATCCGGGCCTCCACGGAAGTATTATAGCTTGACTGCCTCTGGGAGACGTATGGTGGAGATGATGGCCGTAGAGTGGGATAAAATAAGCGGAGCTGTTGGACAAATTCAATTGTACGGAGGAGATATAGGATGATTAGCCCACTAGGGAGAGCCTACCTGGAGAAGTTGAATGGATATTTGGTGAAGCTGCCGGATGAAGAACGGTTGGATGCTGTTCGGGAGATCGAGAGCCATATAGCCGAAGGCATCGCGAACGGCCAACTGGAGGCGGCTATTCTCAATCGGCTCGGGGACCCGCGGAAGCTGGCCAGAGCCTACAGAAGCGAACATTTCATAGGAGGAGTATCCGTTCATAAGATCAAGGATGTACTCGCATGGATTGGGTTTTACTGCACGACGGGACTCTTGAGCGTGATGGTCATCCCGGTGCTGGCGACGATCGCCTATGGGTTCGGCTTCTGCACCGTATTAATTCTTATTGCCGGTATTATTCGATCGTTCGGCGTAACCTGGATTACTATGAATATCGGGCCGGGAATTGAAGTGCCGACGGAATACAGTATGGTGTTTTCTCTAGTCGTTGGAAGTATCGTTGGAGGTATTGCGTATGTCAGTTGGAAATATTTGCGGAAATACATGGAGTTTCTGTCCGCTCGATACAGGGCTGTATTGCCGGGAAATCGTCATTGAATTCAATCCGTAACATGAAGCAGGCGGTCGAGAATGAATCGGCAGTCTGCTTTTATTATTGTTGCAGATGCATTTAAAGTATGTATATTCAAAAATAAACAAACATGATAATATGAAAACAAACACAAACAAACTAATTACATGGAGGCAATATCATGGTACAGAGCTTGTGGGATAATTCGAAGGCATCTGAACAGCAGGGTGGACTGAACGAGTTGGTGTATCGTTCCAACATTATCGGAGCGGACCGACGCGTGTGCAACTGGGGTGGAGGCAACACGTCTAGCAAGACGACGGTGAAGGATTTCCGCGGCCGCGATGTCGAAGTGATGTATGTGAAGGGAAGCGGTTCCGATCTGGCTACGATGAAGGCGGGCAACTTCACAGGCTTGCGTATGGAGGACATTCGTCCGCTGTTCGAACGTGACGCGATGCCTGATGAAGAGATGGTCGCTTATTTGGCGCACTGTATGATCGATGCCAAACATCCTCGCGCATCAATAGAGACGTTGCTGCATGCTTTTCTGCCGTTCAAGCATGTCGACCATACGCATCCCGATGCGATTATTAGCCTCTGCTGCGCGGACAACGGGCGGGAGTTGGCGAAGGCGATCTTCGGAGACCGATTCGTCTGGGTGCCCTATGTCCGCCCAGGGTTCACGCTATCCAAGATGATCGCAGAAGGCGTGCTGGCGAATCCGAATGCCGAGCTGGTGCTGATGGAGAAGCACGGTCTTGTCACATGGGGCGATACGTCGGAAGCGTGCTACGCCAAGACGATTGCCATCATCAGCGAAGCGGAGGCGTTCATAGAAGCGCGCGTTGAGGAAGCGAACTTGTTCGGCGGCGTGAAGTACGAAGCGCTCGCGGCCGATGTTCGCAGAAGCGTTGCGGCGCAAGTGATGCCGACTGTACGCGGAGCGGTGAGCGATGCGAAGAAGATGATTCTGACGTTCGATGACGAAGCCGATGTGCTGCAATTCGCAGGCGGTCGTAATGCGGCAGAGCTGTCGCAAGTCGGTGCGGCATGCCCGGACCATCTCGTGCATACGAAGGTAGTACCGCTCTATATCGACTGGACGCCGAATGTGGATGATGTCGACGGCCTGAAGGCGAAGCTGAAGGCTGGCATCGCTTCCTACAAAGAGCAGTACCAAGCATATTTCGAGCGCAATAAGAATGAAGGCGACGTCATGTTCGAAGCGGCGCCGCGTGTTATTCTTATTCCGGGCGTAGGGATGATTAACACAGGCAAGAGCTGGGCGATGTCGAAGGTAAGCGGGGCACTCTACCACCGAGCGATTGCGGTCATGCGCGGTTCCACTGCACTTGGACAGTTCGTCTCGCTGAGCGAGAACGAGTCGTACAATGTAGAGTATTGGCCGCTTGAGCTTTACAAGCTGTCGCTGGCTCCGGCGGAAGCCGAATTCTCACGTAAAGTCGCCTTCATTACCGGCGGCGCAGGCGGGATCGGCAGCGAGACGGCAAGACGCCTTGTGTCCGAAGGCGCGCATGTCGTACTGGCCGACTTGAACTTGGAAGGTGCTGAGAAGGTAGCCGCCGACATTAACGCCAAGTATGGCGACAATCGTGCGATTGCCGTGAAGATGGACGTGACGAAGGAAGAAGATGTGGCTGCTGCTTATGCCGATACTGCAATCGCGTTCGGTGGTGTGGACATCATCGTTAACAATGCAGGGCTTGCTACTTCCAGCCCGTTCGATCAAACGTCGCTCAAGGAATGGAACTTGAACATCAACGTGCTAGGAACCGGTTATTTCCTCGTCGCTCGCGAAGCGTTCAAGCTGATGAAAGAGCAGGCCGTTGGCGGCAACATGGTGTTTATCGGCTCGAAGAACTCTGTCTATGCAGGCAAAAATGCTTCTGCCTATAGCGCGGCGAAGGCGCTTGAAGCACATCTGGCTCGCTGCATCGCGGCGGAAGGCGGCGAATTCGGCATCCGAGTGAACACGATTCTCCCCGACGCTATCCTGCAAGGATCGACGATCTGGAACGGCAGCTGGCGCAATGAGCGGGCAGCCGCGTATGGCATCGAGCCGGATCAGCTGGAAGAATATTATCGTAAACGGACTACATTACTCGTTAATATTTATCCCAAAGATATTGCCGAAGGAATTGCGTTCTTCGCTTCCTCCAAGGCGGACAAAACAACAGGCTGCATGCTGACAATCGACGGCGGTGTTCCGGCCGCTTTTACCCGATAATCCATATTGGTGAAGGAGTAGATCGAGATGTATAAAGCACAAGGTGAACTCAGTTGGATCATCCCGGATGGCTATATTCCTCCTACAAGCGCAGAGACAGGGACATTGCAAAGCCACGAATCGGTATGTGTATTGAACACGTCTTCGGAGGACGCGGAAGTTCGGTTCACGATATTTTTCGAAGATCGCGATCCGATTGAGAACATCGTGGTCGTCGTACCGGGCAGGCGCACGCACCATATTCGCACAAGTGGACTGCATCATAACGGCGCGTACATCCCTGTAGGCGTTCCTTATGCGATCGAAGTTGTAAGCAGCATTCCCATTATTGTGCAGTACAGCCGACTGGACGCGACGCAAGCCGAGAACGCATTAATGTCAGTCATTGCGTATCCATTACGATAATCGAAGGGACGGGGAACAAGACGATGTCACGAGTAGAAGAGCTGCAGCCGCAATACGAATGGGCCAAGAGCCTGTATAGCCAACATGGGATCGATGTAGACCAAGTGTTGGAGCAGTTGGCGTCAATTAAGATTTCCATGCACTGTTGGCAGGGAGATGATGTACGGGGGTTTCTGTTCCAGGACGAGGCGTTGAGTGGGGGAATCTCCGTTACCGGCAACTTTCCTGGGGCGGCTCGTACACCTGCTGAGCTGCGTAACGATCTGGAGCTGGCGTTCTCCTTAATTCCGGGTAAGCACAAGCTGAACTTACATGCCATCTATGCGGACACGACCGAGAAGGTTGATCTGAATGAGCTGGAGCCGCGCCACTTCCAGAGCTGGGTCGATTGGGCGAAGCAGCAAGGACTCGGTATGGATTTCAATCCCACTTGCTTCTCGCACCCGATGTCGAGCGACGGTTTTACCTTGAGTCATCCAGATCCAGCGGTTCGTAAGTTCTGGATTGAGCATTGCCAGGCGTCACGCCGGATCGGTGCTTACTTCGGGGAGCAGCTCGGTCAGACATGTGTTACGAATGTGTGGGTGCCAGACGGCTTCAAGGATAAGCCCGTTGATCAGCTCGGTCCTCGCAAGCGATTGAAGGATTCGCTGGATGCTGTATTCGCAGAGGAATTGAATCCGGCGCACAATCTCGATGCGGTGGAGAGTAAGCTGTTCGGTCTTGGCTCGGAAGCTTATGTCGTCGGTTCTCATGAATTTTATATGGGTTATGGGATGCAAAATAACAAGTTGATCTGCCTTGACGCCGGGCATTTCCATCCGACTGAAAGCATTTCGGGCAAGTTGTCCTCTTTGTCGCTGTTCACCGATGGCATTTTGCTGCACGTGAGCCGGCCGATGCGTTGGGATAGCGATCACGTCGTTACGTTCGACGATGAATTGCAGGATATCGCGAAGGAACTTGTCCGCCACAATCTGCTTGGCACAACACATATCGGTCTGGACTTCTTCGACGGCAGCATCAACCGTGTAGCGGCGTGGGTCATCGGGACGCGCAACACGATCAAGGCGCTGCTTAGCGCCATGCTGGAACCTACGGAGATGTTAAAGCAAGCTGAGTTGCAAGGCGATTATACAACTCGCCTGGCGCTTACGGAGGAATTCAAGTCTTATCCGTTCGGTGCGATCTGGGACTATTATTGCGCCAAGATGGGCGTTCCTGTCCGAGAAGCCTGGTTGGATGAGGTCAAAGTCTATGAACAAGAAGTGCTGCTGAAGCGGGGGTAACCAACAATGACGAGTGTGCTCGCGTATGATTTGGGTGCTAGCAGCGGTAGAGCGCTTCTAGGCCGTCTTACGGACCGCAAGCTAGAAGTGGAAGAGCTGCACCGCTTCCCGAATGATCCGGTGCAGGTCGGTAATCGCCTGCAGTGGGACATCCTTCGCTTGTTGCACGAGATGAAGCAGGCGCTGCTGCAAGCGAAGCATAAAGGGATTGCCATATCGAGCTTAGGTATCGATTCGTGGGCCGTTGACTTCGGCTTGATCGGCCGTAATGGCGAATTAATCGGCAATCCGTACCACTATAGGGACCACCATACGGATGGTGCGATGGAGAAGCTGCTGGGGGAAATCCCGGCAGCGGACATCTTCGCCCGAACTGGTATTCAGTTTCTACCGTTTAATACGATTTATCAGCTCTATGCGTTGAAGCAAGCCGATTCGCCTTGGCTGCGGGAAGCGGACCGATTTCTGATGATCCCGGATTTGCTGCGATATTTCCTGACCGGAGAGATGCACAATGAGTTTTCCAACGCAACCTCAACCCAACTGTACAATCCATTAGAGGGGCGATGGGACGGTGAGTTGCTACGTCAGTTGGGCATTCCCTCTTCATGGTTCGGCAGTGTCGTGCAGCCAGGAACGCGGGTAGGGAGTCTACGCTCTTCCGTGTGCACCGAGCTCGGGATCGATTCGATCCCGGTCTACGCGGTGGCGGAGCACGATACAGGATCGGCCGTTGCTGCCGTTCCAGCTACGGAACGCTCGTTCGCCTACTTGAGCTGCGGGACGTGGTCGCTCATGGGCACGGAAGTCGATCGGCCGGTCATGGGCGAGCAGGCTCTGCGAATGAACTTCACCAATGAAGGAGGCGTGAACGGAACGTTCCGTCTGCTTAAGAACATTATGGGCTTGTGGCTGCTGCAGGAGAGCCGGCGGGAGTGGGAGCGGGCCGGGCATGCCTACACGTTCCCTGAGCTGGTCCACATGGCCGAGCAGGCGCCGCCGTTCGCGGCATGGATCGATCCGGACGATGCGATGTTCCTGCATCCGGGAGACATGCCAGCGCAGATTCGTCAGTACTGTCGTCAAACCGGCCAGCAGCCGCCGGAAGAGCCTGGTGCGCTCGTTCGTTGCATTCTGGAAAGCCTCGCTTTAAAATATCGGTATGTGCTGGAGCTGACGGAACAATTGTCGGAGCAGCAGTTCAGTGGGCTGCATATGGTCGGAGGCGGCATTCACAATACGCTGCTCTGCCAATGGACCTCAAATGCCATCGGCAAGCCGGTATGGGCCGGTCCTGCTGAGGGAAGTGCGATTGGCAATCTCGTCGTTCAGTTGATTGCTCAAGGGCAGTTGTCCGACATCTGGGAAGCGCGGCGGGTCATCCGGGAGTCGTTCCCGGTGACGGTGTATGAGCCGAACGAGCAGGGAGATTGGTTGTCCGCATACGGCAAGTTTTGTGAAGTTACCGGGCTTACGTCTTAATACATGTCTGGAAGAGAGGTCATCTATGCTTGTTGCAGAGCGCTATGAGAAAATTGTTCAGCTGGTGAATGAGCGGGGAAGCATTCGGGTGTCCGAGCTGAGTGAGCTATGTCAGGTGACCGAGGAGACGATCCGGCGTGACCTGGATCGGTTGGAGCGCGCGGGGCGTCTGCTTCGATCGCATGGCGGCGCGGTAAGCGTCAAGGATCACCAGGCCCGGCAGCAGCCGGAAATTCCTTATACCGAGCGGGAGATCACGCGGGCTGAGGAGAAGAAGCAGATCGCTCAGGAAGCGATCAAGCTCATTCAGCCGCATGATCGAATCCTGCTCGATGCGAGCTCTACGGCTTGGTATATGGCTTCGAGCTTGCCTGACATTCCGCTAACCGTGCTGACCAATTCGATCAAGGTAGCGATAGAGCTCAGCGGCAAGGAGAAGATCGAGGTCATCTCCACGGGCGGCATTCTGGCTTCACGCTCGCTGTCGTACGTCGGTCCTCTGGCGGAACGTTCACTCGATGCTTATCATGTCGACAAGGCGTTCATTTCCTGCAAGGGCGTTCATCTTGAACGTGGCGTCAGCGAGTCGAACGAGCTGCAGGCGAGGGTGAAGCAGAAGATGATCGGCATGGCCGATCAGGTTATTCTTCTCGCCGACTCCAGCAAGTTCGGCGTGCAGGCGTTCACGCACGTGGCGGAGCTCGGCGAGGTCGATGCGATCGTGACCGATCGCCACCTCCCTCGTGAGACGCATGAGCGTCTGACGGAGCAGGGGATCGCGGTCACAATGGTGTAGCGCGGCGCAGCTTATTGGAAAAACAAACAGCAGGATCACGATAAACTCGTGGCCTGCTGTTTGTTTTTTGGTGGCGCGAATAGCGCGGAAAAACCGAGCTACAGCCTCCCCGGCGAGCCCTTCGGGCGCGAATAACGCGGAAAAAGAGGATGTCGATTAACTGTGGACAAGAGGAGTGGAGAGTGAAAAAGAGGACCCTGGCGAGTTTTGGCTTGAACCTCCATACCACTTGATCCCTTATACAATCAGGGAGGTTCAAACAAGATGTTTGAGCTAAAGGGGTCCTTTTTCACTTGGAACGGCCGTTTTTGCTTCTATCAACAGTTAATCGACAGCCTCAAAAACCGAGCTACAGCCTTATCGGCGGGTGCCTCAGACCTGATTAGCGCGGAAAAACCGCACTAAAGCATTTTGGCGAGAAGTTTTCGGGTGCGGCTAACGTAACTCAATATTGGAAAGAAGAACAAGAGCGTGGATCGTAACCCTCTGCCTTCCGCCAAACGCGCAAACTAAACTCGACGACCAAGTACCTGGCCGGTTTTTTCAAACTAGGCAGCAGTACAACAAGCAAAAAAGGATATGAAAAACAAAATTCAGTGCATGTAAATCCAAGGCGACAACCTATATGATAGTTCTCAGATAGGATAAAGGAGGGAAGCACAACGATGACATTGCAAGAAGGTTACACGGCATCTGGGAAAGTACAGACTCGATCACAAGCTGTACTGTCGAGCGAAGGCTTGCTCAGCTTCTGGGATTTTCAAGAGAGTTCTGGTAGTGAGCGTATCGCAAGAGGGCCATTCGAATACCGGCTTACCGAGATGAGCGGACCGATCGCCCAAGTGGAGGAAGGCGTATTCGGTCCATACTCCACCCGACTCGACCTCGGCCAATGGTTCCGCATCCCCCGCGCTGAGTGCCCAGCACTTAATCTGCATGGGTCGAACAAGCAGGTAACGGTAATAGCCTGGTTGAAATGGAACAAAACGGATTTCATCCGGTGTGAAGCTATTGCCGGGATGTGGGATGAAACACGCAAGAAGCGGCAATATTGCCTATTCCTCAATTTGCGAATATGGGACAGCGCGGAGCAGGTATGCGGGCACGTCTCTTCCGTCGGCGGACCGACAGAAGGTTACAAGTACTGTATGGACGCCGCTATTGGGCAGACCGCGATCACGCCGGACGAATGGCATTTCGTTGCCTTCACATACGACGGCTCTTATGCCAAAGCCTACTTGGACGGTTGGTTGGACGAACGGGAACAGTTCAATCCGTACGCTTACGAGGGCGGGTTGTTCGACGGAGGTGAAGACGGGGCCGACTTCACAGTTGGAGCGGTGGATCGCTCTGGCGAACCGGGTAACTTCTACACGGGACTGTTAGGCGGCTTGGCTATATTCGATCGCGCACTGTCGGATGAGGAATTGAAACAACTTGCTGTCGAGACTATGAAGTCGAAATCTTAATTACAACGTGGCTATGGATGAGGTTGCTCGTCTTTTTATTGGGACGATCGCATACACTGGGTAAGGAAACCTGACCGATCGATCTAGTGAACGGAGAGGATGCCCTGTGTTAAAGCGCCGCTGGCGTAGCCGCTCCACGAAAAAAGGGAAACGAAAGGCGTTTTTTATCGCGCTTGTCATTTCCTTTTTGTTTTTTATCCAGTCGTTTGTATACATAGATCGCAACTTGTGGCCCCCGCTTATGAATCTGGCCAAAGTGCGAGTGAAGCAGATTGCAACGGAGTCGATCAATAATGCGATCTCCGAACGGATCTCCCAAGGAACCGATTTGGAGAAATTGATTGATTGGAAGATGGATCGGAATGGCAAGATCAATGGATTCATGCTGAATTACTCGGAGCATATGAAGATACGATCACAAGCCGTCGAAACCGTTCAAAGCGCATTGAAAGGGCTTGAGGAAATACCGGAGCATATTCCGCTTGGGCAAGCGATGGACAGCGCGATCATTGCCTCGTTCGGACCGAAAATCCCGATTAAGCTCGTTCCGGCCGGTTCAGTAAAAGTCGACTTGAGCACCCGCCAGCAAAATGCAGGGATCAATATGATTCTCGTTGAGGTGTTCATCAAGATCACAGCAGAAGTGTCGATTATTATTCCGTTTGACTCAGAACCTGAAGTTGTGGATACGGAAATTCCGATCTCGTATGTGTTGGTTGTTGGGGATGTACCGATGTATTACATGGATAATAAAGGGAACCCAACCGGCAATTCTCCTGCTTTACCGCCGAGCATTTCATTGCCCAATGTCAAGGGCGACTCGGCTGCGAACGGGAACGCCGCCGCTACAGCAGATACTAAAGGTACAACAGGCAGCGCGACAGGATCCACCGGAGCAGCAGCAGATAGTAAAGCGAAGCACTAGCACTTGCCCGCTCGGACATGACCGAATCATTCCGAGCGAGCTCGTGGTGCTACCTTCTCTGCACGATTACGAAGCCGGTTTTTTTTGCCGCAGTAGATCTTCACGTTCCCATTTGCGTAAATAAGGGTAGGGGTCGAACGACCATTCCTTCGTTCCGTTATCCCGATATAGCCCGTAATGCAGATGAGGCGGGAACTTGCCTTGTGTGCCTGGCTTACCGTAGCCGGAACTGCCGACCCAACCAATAATTTGGCCAGGCTTGACAAGATCGCCTTGCTTTAAGCTCTTGTCATAACCTGATAAGTGAGCATAGTAATGATACACACTGTTCAGGTCCCGCAATCCGATTCTCCAGCCGCCGTAGTTGTTCCAGCCTTTCACTTCTACAATGCCATAACAGGTGCTCCGTACGGGAACTCCGTGTCCTGCGAACAGATCGGTCCCCTCATGAATCCGATACCCTCCCCAACTTCTGGCTGCACCCCAAGTACCTCTGTAGGAATAGTTGTTACCCACTGGCAGGGGAAACGCATGTTCATGTAGTTCCAGCGTGCCGAACGTTTCGTAAATTTTAATGAATTGTTCGATACGGTCTACAGCTCGTGCGTGTTTGTAAGTGTCCCATAAGGCTGCTTTTAGTTTCTCCGGACTTGTCCCGAACTGAGCAAGATGAGCAGCGGTTGTAGAGAGCAGATCCTGATCGTTGTTGCGGTCCGCAAGTCCGTCGCCTGATCCGTCTCGTCCCTTGCCTCCGAACACGGCGATGCTGCGAATATCGGTATCCTCATGATCCGGATTTTGCATGCCCACCCAATCGAGCTCGGAATAGTAAATGCCGATCAACCCATCACGGGGCGGTCGTTTCTTAGGATTCGCTATACTTAGCGCTCTTTCATACTGATCGACAGCTGCCAGATAAGCCCATGGAATTCCGGTAGCCTGGCTGGCTTGATCAAACAGTGCTTTTCTTTCCGCGAAAATCATTTTCATCGGCTTGTTCTTCGTGGTGGATGGAGCGGGTTCAGCCGAGATGTCCATGGAGAAGCCGCTAGACAGAACAAAGCCGGCAATAGCTAAGCATGCTATTCGGTACCAAGAAGCGGGTCTCATTTGTAATCCTCCTGACGCACATTGATGGATAAGTATAGAATGCGTTAGGGAGGCATTTTGTATGCTGAACCCGATTAACGTTTACAAGCCAGCGTTCCTTTTGCTACGATAAGTCATATTAGCGTTTACAGAGGGGGTTGTCCTTATGTTTGAGCAGCACAGAACGGAGCACACCGAGGAAGGTATGGTATTGATTCAGGCGAATCTGGACGACATGAACCCGGAGTGGTGCTCCTATGTGATGGACAGACTGTTCGAAGCCGGAGCCAATGATGTGTACTGGGTCCCAATCGTGATGAAGAAAGGACGGCCAGGCTTTATGTTGAACGTATTATGCTCAGATGAGCGTCTGGGAGCGATGGAGGACGTCATATTCAGTGAGACAACGACACTCGGGTTAAGATACTTACGCGCAGATTGTCATCGGCTGGGAAGAGCTTTCGTTCAAGTTGAGACGCCATGGGGCGCAATAACAGTGAAGACCGGCTATTATCAAGGGAAGCTTGTACAGGTTGCACCGGAATTCAAAGATTGTGAGCAGGCCGCCCTTACCCACGGAGTGCCGCTCAAGCAAGTGTATGAAGAAGCCCGTCGTGCGTTCGCGGTTCTGGAGACCGTTCGGGAGAAAAAGATTTAGAAGTGAGCGTGAAATGGGGAAAGTGGGAAATATCAAACATTTAAGAGGTAGGAGGAGTAGCTGTGATGATTGGTTCCTTTCGTAAATTGTTGCTTCTAAGTGCGGTTTTCTGCCTCATCGGAGTCTTGCCGATCGGGGTACAAGCGAGTGAGGACGGATTCCAAGACATACAGGCGAATCATTGGGCTTACGATTCTGTTGCTTGGGCTAGTGCGAACGGGATTGTAGACGGCTACCCCAACGGCACATTTCAACCCGATCAGCCTGTGAGCCAGATGGAATTTATGGCGATGCTGCTTCGTACCTTCAAGCCAGGCGACTTTAATGAAGAAGCGGGTAAAGATAATTCTTGGAGTGCGCCTTATATGAACTATATGTCGCAAATGAGGTGGAGGTATATTAGTGAAGCCAACGAGCCGGACCAAGTGAAGAACACTAACGGGGAGCCTTATGCGTCAAGAGGTTTTGTAGCCCAATTAGTGGGTGCGGCCAATGGTCGACATTATAATCGAATCGATGCCGTTAAGTACGTGCTTGATGCCGGTTTTTCCGAAGGGAAAATCAGTGCCTCAGTGGAGGGCTATATGGCGAGCGATACACTGACCCGTGCAGAAGCGGTCACATTCGTCCGCAGATTGAAAGATAAGATGATGACGGTATACCCAAGTCCAAGACTAGAAACGACCTACGATTCGAATACTTGGCAGTTGAGTCCCGCCGAGAGCATGCCGCTTCAGGTGCAAAGTCCGTCCGGTGACCCGATGTTCCAATATTCGCATATCGGATTCGATCAGCCCACAACTGGGTATGTGCTTATCAACAAGCCTACATATACAGTAACTGGAGCGGTGTACAAGGCGTATGGCGACTCGTTGACCGTACGAGTGGATGAAGTCCGTACCCCAGAAGGGTTTTCACCGATTGGGACTGTTGTTGCACCGATGAAGGATGGAACGTTCCGTGCGGAGTTGGTGATGCCATCTCCTGGGCTTTACCGTGTCTCCGTTGAATCTGAATCCCATGTTGTTCATAGACAAGGGACGGCGTTGATCACCTGGTTTTACATCGAATATAAACCAGTACCACAATAAAAAGTATCTCGTGAACGGAATTACAAATACGATGACGAGCTGTTTTCAGCCAGGAGGAATCCGGATGAAGGCAGTTTTTTTTTGTCCAGTTTGTCCCATTTAGGCTTATTTTCAGTTTGTATTAAGGTTATGTAAATATAATAGAGCCTATGAGGATGGAGTGTCCTGTAGATTAAAGTAAAGGAAGTGTAGGTCAAGTGCGTAAACTTAGGAGGAATGTGCGGTCCAGATTGAGCTGGATGGATCATAATCGCATGGCAAGCAAATTGGTGGTGCTGTTAGCCTGTATCGTAGTGCCAGTACTGCTTGTGTTCGGGATGGAATGGATCGGGCGCGGCTCGATCACAGGTACGATGAGCTGGGTCATTGCGAATCCGAAGCTGCTGCTGCTGAATGCTATTATTCAATTGTTTGTCTTTTTGATCGTATATGCATTGCTTGGTTCGCTCTTTCCGGCAATTGGGCTGACTACTGCTATCGTATCGCTTGCAGCACTAATTAACTTTTTCAAAACGAAGTTGATCGGGCAGCCCTTCTTCCCCTGGGACGTATTCCTGAAGAAGGAAAGTATGAACATCGCTCCGCTCGTAGCCGGCCCGGCCGCCTTGAAGCGGATTGCACTGATTACCGTTATCGTGCTGTTCATCGTCATGCTGCGGTTCGTGCTGCCTCGATTCGGTATTCATCCGTTCAGCCGACTGGCGATCGGGCTGTTGGCTTTATTCGCCTTGTACTCAGTCGGGATTCGTTCCCCGTGGGCTGAGCAGCTACTGAATAAAGCGGGGGTGTATGAAGTAGCCTGGAACCAGCCGCAGAACTATGCCGACAACGGAATAGCACTCGCTTTTACAATGAACGTGAAAAATTCAGTAGTGTCGAAGCCTTCCGGTTACGGGGAAGCCTCGATCTCAACACTGGCCCAATCGTTAAGCGAGCAGGAATCGCAAATGCTGCAACAGAATTGGGACGTGAAGGACGAATTGAATGGTAGGAAGCCTAACGTGATCTTCATCATGAACGAAGCTTTCTGGGACCCGACCTTATTGACGAACGTCAGTTTCAGCTCGGACCCGGTTCCTACCGTTCATCGGCTGCAACAGGAAAGCACATCTGGATATTTGCTATCCCCTCAGTTCGGTGGAGGAACGAGCAATGTGGAGTATGAGGTGTTGACTGGACAATCGATGAGCTTCCTGCCAGCAGGTTCGGTACCGTATCAACAATATATCAACAAGCCCGTCCCCAGCTTAGCCAGCTATTTCAAAAATCAAGGCTATGCCAGCATGGGACTCCATACTTATGAAGGATGGTTCTGGAATCGGCAAAATGTGTATAAGCAACTTGGCTTCGACAGCTTCAAAAGTCAGGAGCAATTCGACAACCCCGAGTACAAAGGGGCGTACATCTCCGATGCCGAAATGTCACGTAACATTGTAACGGCTGTCGAGGATTCAGATGATCCGGCCTTCATCTATGCGGTTACGATGCAAAATCACGGGCCTTATGACACCCTCCGGTACGAAGAAAATTCGATTCAAGTGCAAGGGGATCTGACGCCGGCGGCTAAGCAAACGCTGGAGACCTATAGCCAGGGAGCTTATGATGCGGACCAAAGTCTGCAGATGCTGATCGATCACTTCGAGCAGTCGGATGAACCGACGATTATCGTGTTTTTCGGTGATCATCTGCCTATGTTGGGTTACGATTATGATGTATACAAACAAGCTGGATTCATTCAGTCCAGCGATTCCACGAAGTGGTCATTGGATGAGCTCAAGAGCATGCATAGCGTTCCATTCGTGACGTGGTCGAATTTCGCCATGCCGAGTCAGACCGTACCTGTGCTGAGCGATTCATTCCTGGGTTCGTTCGTGCTCGATGCTCTGCATTTGGAGAAGCCGGCGCAATTCGCATTGAACAGCGGACTGTCTACGAGTATTCCGGGGCTCTTAAGCAATCTGGTCGTGGATGCAGCGGGTAATCTGTACTCGGCCGTGCCGGATGCTGTGAAGCCGACGATCGAGCAGTACCGTGAGCTGCAGTATGATCAATTGTTCGGCCAACAGTACGTGGCGAAGTATTATACCGAGAGCGATATTCGAAAATTGGCCGAAGCCGCMATAGAGTCAGCAAGTACGGGCGATGGAGGCGGGACCTGAGGTTGGGAAATTGACAAGAAGCCGTTCACAAGTCCTACGATCATGTAGGCCCCGTGAACGGCTTCTTTGTTGCGAGCAAGACCCGCCTGCTCGTGGCACGGCGAATCGGTTTTTTTTTATTGCTTGGGAGTGGAGCTGCGGTGTTCATCATCATGCTTATGGTCGTGCTCGTGTGAATGAGGGTGGTGATGGTCATGATGACTGTGGGTAGGGCGATATAAAATTTTGCGTTCATGTACCTGGGGATTGGACCCAAGGCGATGCGTATGGGAATGATCGTGATGGTGATCGTGATCATGTGGGTGATCGTGACCGTGATCGTGATGGTCATGATGATGATGTTGCTCCGCATGGCTATGATCATGCTGCTCGTACTGGGCAATACCGTGCTGAACTTGCCACTGCGATAAGTAAGGCTCGATTGTCCCGACTACTGCCCGCAATACATTAGGCTGATTCGGCAAATCACGTGTCCCCGCCCCATAGCCGATCGATTCGACGATCATTGGGGGCAAGCCCTTGGCGAATTCGTGCACGATCCCTGAGACGACCCCAGCACCTGTAGGTGTCGTCATCTCCATTGTGTACGGAGTAGGGGCGATCGGTAATCCCCTCATCATTTCCAGTGTGGCTGGTGCCGGTACCGGATAGATGCCGTGATCGCACTTCACCGTACCGGAGCCGAGCGGGACAGGCGAGCAGTAGATGCGCTCGACCTGCAAGGAATCCAGCGCGAGGGCGATGCCGATGACGTCGGCGATCGAGTCAATGGCGCCGACTTCATGGAAATGTACGCGATCTAATGGAATGCCGTGGATCTTACCTTCCGCGATACCGATCTTCTCGAAGACTGCTAGGCTTAACGCCTTCACACGATCGCTGAAGTCAATCGATTCGATCATCCGGATGATGTCCGAGTAATGTCTGTGGTGGGTGGGCGGTTGGTTCGGGTCGAGCAGCACGTCCACCTTCAGCGAGGAAATCCCCCGCTTATTCACTCTGCGCCATTCCAGGTGGAACGGCTCGATCTGAATCTTCGACAGCTCCTGCTCAATATAGTCACGATCGGCGCCTGCGTCTACAAGCGCGGCTAGTGTCATGTCTCCGCTAATGCCGGAGAAGCAGTCCAAATATACGATACGCATCGTTTCATTCACGCCTTTCTCGACATTAGTTTGTTGATCATGCCAGCGCTATAGCCAGCCCCATATCCATTGTCAATGTTGACGACGGTGATGCCGTTAGCGCATGAGTTCAGCATCGTCAGCAGAGCGGATAACCCGCCAAAGCTGGCGCCATAGCCGACACTCGTCGGCACGGCAATGACGGGCTTGGCCACCAGGCCGCCAACGACGCTCGCGAGTGCGCCCTCCATCCCGGCGACGACGATGATCACATTCGCTTCACGAATGACAGGAAGGCGGCGGAACAGCCGGTGAATGCCGGCCACACCCACGTCGTATACTTTCTCGACGTGGTTGCCCATGCATTCCAGCGTGATCGCCGCTTCTTCGGCGACCGGCAAGTCGGCCGTTCCGGCGCATACGACGGCAACGTAGCCGTCGTGCACCTGGAGGATCGGCTTCTTGAACCACGTGAGCGCTTGCGCGGTCGCGTGGTACATGACGCCGTCCACAGCGGTGAGCACCTGATCGGCCTTGGCTGCGTCGACGCGCGTGGCGAGCACGCGGTCAGAGTGCAGCTTCAGCCGCTCGAAGATGGCGATCAGCTGCTCAGCGGTTTTCCCAAGGCCATAGATGACCTCGGGAAAACCGGTGCGCTTCTCGCGATCGAGGTCGAGCTGGGCGAAGCCGATATCGTCGACCTTGCCGTCAGCTTCTCGACGGGCTTTCTCTTCCAGCTGCCGCTTCGCTTCGCTCAAGTCGAGCTCACCGGTCTGCACCTGCTTCAGAATTTGTTCCAAATCCAAATCGTTGTCATGTGCCATTACAGCGCCGCTTCCTTCTCCGGGGTTTTCTGCGCCGCCTTCAGCACTTCATTCATGCTGCCCGTCCGATATCCTGCGAGATCCAACGTCACGTAAGTAAACCCAAGACCCGTGAACTTCTGGAATATTTGGTCCTTCAACTCAATAACACGCTGTATTTCATCCGGCATCACTTCAATGCGCGCGATCTTGTCATGGTGACGTACCCGAACTTGCCAGAAACCTAGCTGGTACAAGTAGTCTTCCGCTTCGTCGAGTTGGTCGATTTTATAACGTTCAATCTTCGTGCCATAAGGAATCCGGGAAGACAGACAGGCGAAGGAAGGCTTATTCCAAGTTACCAGCCCCAGCTCCTTCGACAATTGACGAATCTCTTCCTTATAGAACTCCGCTTCCTGCAGAGGACTGCGTACGCCCTGCTCCTTCTTGGCCTGCAGGCCCGGACGGTAATCACCCAGATCATCCATGTTAGAGCCATCGAGAATGTAGTCATAGCCCATCTCACCGGCTAACCGCTGCAGATGGGAATACAGACCGGTCTTGCAATGATAGCAACGGTCGGGATTGTTGGCTACGAAGTCGGCATTGTCGAACTCCTTCACTTCTGTGCGGAGCAGCTTCACACCCATCTCTTCGGCTATGTGTACAGCAGCGTTGAATTCCCGCGTAGGGAACGTCTCCGAGGCTGCCGTCACGGCCAGTACCTGATCGCCCAGCACTTGATGCGCGCGTTTAAGCACGAACGTACTGTCCACCCCTCCGGAAAAAGCGATCATCACGCGGCCCATTTCCCGCAATATTTGACCCAGCTTGTCGTCCTTCTGCTGCAAAGTGAGTCCATTCATCATCTTGTCCGCTTTCATATTCATCTCCATCTCCCCATTCCGTAACAGACGTCGATCTCTTTATGCCTTAGTGTAACATAAAGCGGGAGGGCACTGATACCATATCCGAACGGATTTGCAGGACAATGTCAGGCGGGTGTGGCAAGTCGCGGCTTTCATGATATAATACAAAAAGAAAAACAGCTAAGTGCATTTTGATGTGGAAAGCAGGAATATCATGGCAACCAAACCGATACAGCGGAAACCAGACTGGCTGAAGATCAAGTTGACGTCAGCCGATGAGTTCCACCATGTGAAAGAATTGAAACAAATGATGCGTTCCAAGACGCTGCATACCGTTTGCGAAGAGGCGAAATGCCCCAATATACACGAGTGCTGGGCGAACCGTACAGCAACATTCATGATCTTGGGGGATATATGCACCCGGGCTTGCCGGTTCTGTGCCGTGAAGTCGGGTCTTCCGACCGAGTTGGACATGCAGGAGCCAGACCGTGTTGCAGAAGCAGCCGAACAGATGGGCTTGCGCCATTGTGTAGTCACGTCGGTCGCACGCGATGATCTGTCCGACGGTGGTGCATCGATATTCGCGGCCACGATACAGGCGGTCCGCAAGCGTCTGCCGATGTGCGGCGTCGAAGTGCTTATCCCGGATTTCCTCGGGAACGAAGCGTCGCTTCAGATCGTGATGGACGCGAAGCCTGACATTCTGAACCACAACCTGGAGACTGTAGAACGAACATCTGACCGCGTCCGCTCTAAGGCGAAGTACCGCCGTTCCCTTGAACTGCTAGCCCGTGCGAAGCAGATGCAGCCAGGTATTCCAACCAAGTCGAGCATTATGCTAGGTGTTGGCGAAGAATGGGATGAGATTTTGCAGACGATGGACGATCTGAGAGCTGTTAATTGCGACATCATGACGATCGGTCAATACTTGCAACCGACCAAGCAGCATATGGACGTGAAGAAGTTCTACACTCCTGAGCAGTTCGCTATGCTGAAGGCGGAAGGCATGAAGCGGGGCTTCAGTCACGTGGAATCCGGGCCGCTCGTGCGCAGTTCCTACCATGCCCACGAACAAGTTCGCTCCGCCGAGGCAACCGTTAACTCGTAAAACGTATAACTAGCATCGACACCCACCATAGATAGGATCGTACAGTGGATTTTTAGATGACGGGGAGGGGAAGCCTGTGATTCATATGGGAGGTCGGACGTACGAAATCGTCGTCGATCATCGGAATGCCTATAACTTCGAGGCGTTTCGCGACCGTTACAGCGAAGTGCTGGAGCGCTACGATTATATCGTAGGAGACTGGGGTTACAATCAGCTGAGGCTGAAAGGATTTTTTAAGGAAAACAACCAAAAGTCCACCCGGGATACTTCCGTTGCAAGTCTTAGCGACTATTTGAACGAATATTGCAATTTCGGCTGCGCCTATTTCGTGCTTGAGCGGATGATCACCAAGAATGCACCCAAGCTTCCCCAACTCGTGAATGATGAGAATCCGAGTCCTGGTCAAGAGCTTACGCCAACTCAGGATCAACCACTAGAGCCAGCACACAATCAAACTCAGAGTCAGACGGGTAGACACGGTAGGTCGGAACACGGGCCTCAGGGCAGGCACGAACAATCGAATAAATCCGAACACTCGAACAAACATGAACACCAAGGCAAGCCGCAGCACCAAGGCAAGCGCGAACATCCGAATCGACATGAGCAACACGGCAGACATGATAAATCGAACAAGCATGAACAGCAGCAAGCCAAACAAGATCAGCAACAAGGGAAGCAAGATCAACAACAAGCCAAGCAAGACTCACGCAAAGCCGAACAAGCTTAGGGACGATGTCCCTAAGCTTGTTTTTTTAACAGAATCAGAAAGTATAAACTTCGAGAGGTTGCATCCTGATTCGGCATAAAAAGTTACCGCTAAAGACGAACCCGCTTCACCGAGTTGCTCCGATAGGAGCTTTTTTTAACTGAAAGTAAATCGTCTCGAGTTTCTGAGGGAGTCCAGAGGCTGTCCCTTAATTGCTTACCTTAATGGATGCAGTAAACCACGAATTAGTCGAATAAATGGGGTAAATCCTGCACTTTTGCACTTTTGTAACATTCTGGAATTAGATCAGGCGAAAGTAAGACGTAACGCCTTGATAGAAAGTGGAATAAGAGAGGGCAGACTGCTCTCCCCACGTACTAACTGAACTCATCAGCCAAGGACCGTACGGTGATCTTCCGGACGATTGTCTTAAAGGAAGGCGTCGACGAAGATTGGGCATCCCCATAGCCTGACCCAACACTAAGAAAACCTGGTCGATTCACCGATCAGGTTTTCTTAGCCATATCTTCCCGGATTACTCCACGATCTCACCGATAAATGCTTCACGTACCCGATTCCAGAACGGGAATGGACGGAAGCGTGCGAAGCTGACCTTCTGTTCGGCGACCATGCTGCGGATTGATACGATATCGTTCATTTGTACGTTCAGATGGTCAATGGTGAGCAGCATATTCATTTTCTTCTTCGGATAAATGTCGCAATGATGGTGCTTCGGCAGCACAATTGACGATCCGAGTGAACGGTAGACCCGGTTGTTCAACGAAGCCATCTCGGCGATCTGGATTGCATCCAGCGAAGGGTGCAGAATGGCACCGTTCAAGCTTTTGTTATACCCGGTACTGCCTGATGGCGTAGAGATGCAGATGCCATCGCCCCGGAACATCTCGAACCGCTCGTCATTAATATGCAGCTCGGCCACAAGCGTTGCTTCTCCGCCCTTCAAGGTGAACTCGTTCAGCGCGAGATGGGTTTCCGTGCCTCGCTCGGTCTCGATTTCAATCTGCACGATCGGGTATTTGACCGTTCTGAGCGGTGGTGACGCTTGAGCGGCTGCCATGCTGTTGACCAAATCTTCGACTTCCGCCGGCTTCCAATCGGCATAGAAACCAAGATGGCCAGTATGAATGCCGACGAACGAAGTGGAATCCAATTGGTTGGCGTACATATGAAACGCGTGTAGCATCGTACCATCGCCGCCGACTGAGATGACGATGTCTGGTCTGTCTTTATCTTGCTCCATGCCGCGGCTAGCGGCCAGCTCATGGAAGCGGTCTTTGGTCTGAATGGATATGTCGTCGCCTCGATGGACTACGTTATATTTCACTACGGGCTCTCCCCTTTGTATCTGCTTGAACAATGCTTGAACATAGTCTCATCATAATCAATTCCGGTCCAAGACACAATGGGATGAGCTAGGAGAATGCGCGTAGAATCGGCCGGATTATGGAATATAGCACCAAGAGAAGTAGGATGCCCGTCAGGATGGCGAATGGAAGGAGGATAGATCCGGAGACTAGCGCAATCTGAAGGCGGTGTCCTAACGTAGCCCCTACCGCAATTGCCGTGTCGCCTGTCCAAGCAGCAGGGCTCGTGTTGGGGAAAAGGTTGAGCGTCGTTGCGGCATGAGCGATCAGGCTACGAAGGGGCTGCAAGGGGGACCACAGCACATAGACGAAGACAGTTGCCAACACCGCATGTATGCCTCTTGCGGCGATGAAGGGCCAATACCGCAGGTTTGTCCGGTTGAGCAGGCTGACGATTTGGGCATGAACACATATGCCGCCCCATGACAAGATGAAGGCAGCAACCGCTACCTTATGTTGCAGCAGCAAATGGATGCCTGCCTCAGCCGAGGAGCGGGCACCCAGGGTTACTTCGAACAGTCCGTTAATGACGGCCTGAGAGAGCTCCTGGGGAATGCCGACGCCTTTCAACAGAAAGGCCGTCATGTCAGAGAGGCGGCTCATCATATGCGTGACACTCATCATTTCAAGGAAAACGCAGAAGAACACGACCAAGCCGCCAATGACCATAATAAGCTTCAAGGAAGCTTGAATCGCTTCCTGCAGCATCAGCCCCAGAGAGCGTCCATCGCGCAGACGGGCTTGATGCATGGCCGCAAGCGCACGCCAGACGATCGACGCTCCAGCCGCGCCAGCCAGAGGAGTGAGCGGGGCAGGGAGTGTCTCCTTGCTGCCATGGAACCGCATCAGCAGACCGATGACGACGGACGAACCATAATGAGCGGCTGCGAGAATGACAGCGAGGCTTACGTCATGGAAGAAGCCGACCGACACCGCGCCGATCAGGAAGATCGGGTCAGACGATGTAGTGAACGCTACCAGTCTCTCACCTTCTTCCCGAGTGACGAGACGTTGATCCCATAGCTGGGACGTCAGTCTGGCCCCTACCGGATAACCGGAGGCGAAGCCCATGGCCATCACGAAGCCGCCGATACCAGGTACCCGGAACAACGGACGCATCATCGGATCAAGCAGGGTTCCGAAGAAATGTACGAGACCGAAGCCTAGCATTAGCTCTGCGATGACGAAGAAGGGGAACAGGGCGGGGAACAAGATGTCCCACCAGATGGAAAGGCCTTGCAAGGCAGCCTGCCAAGCGTCCCCTGGATAGACGAGCATCAGGCCGAATAAAGCGACGAACGAAGCCGCGAATACAGCGGTTGACCAGTGCCGCAATGTGAGCATCATGTCACCTCCGATAGGTGATTGCGTTAAATCTTGTCCTCTCTACGTATATGTTCGCAAGTCCTTCGTCATGCGGACAAACCTGAAATGAAAACGAATACAAAATGTTGTTGAGTGTGCTGAATTTTAGACCATAGTGTGATACAATGAAAAAAAGCCGACGGAGTGATGCTTATGATGAGCGTGGTAGCAGGACTAATCGTATGTGCCTTCGTTTTTGTGATCAAGGAAACGCTGATGAGTTCAGCAGAAGAAGATATGGAGAATTGACCCATTCAGGATGAACCACATGTAAGCACGGTGCTGACTTTTCGACAGAAAAGATGGCATCGTCTTATTTTTGTATTGTATAATAATGGAGTCCGACGCTTTCTATCGTACTTCAGCATACATTTAGGAACAGTCAGGAGATTATTCAGGTATGAACTCGGAGCAACAAGGGATGACAATTTATGAGGCAATTGGCGGAGCGGATGCGGTACACAAGCTTGTTGAAGCTTTTTATCCTCTAGTGCAATCGCATCCTTTAATCGGACCTTTGTTTCCAGCAGACATAACACCTGTCATGGAGAAGCAGTTTATGTTTCTGACCCAGTTTTTCGGCGGACCTCCCCTATATTCCGATCAATACGGGCATCCGATGATGCGGGGGCGGCACATGCCGTTTCCGATCACACCTGAACGGGCCGATGCATGGCTCGCCTGTATGGGCACTGCGCTTGGAACGCTTGGTCTTGATGAGGAGCTGCAACGAGCAGTATTGACACGGTTGAGAGGCCCTGCGCATCATTTTGTGAATACGGACTAAGTAGTTACCTGTACAGGGTACAGTTCGTGAAAGGATGGACTCAGTTGTGGAAGTAGCGCCGTTATATCAAATTAAAGTGACCTGCTTGTGTTGTGAGCAAAATTTTCAAACTTCGCGGGTACGCCCCAGCTTCAAGAAGTCCAAGGGCTCGGATACCGACTTCTGCATGCATTACAAGGATATCAATCCGGACTTTTATGTGGTACGGGTTTGCCCATTCTGCGGGTTTGCCGTAACTGAGAATTTCTCGGAGCGAATGACACCTAAGCAGAAGGAAGACTATTATGAGCGGTTCGGGAAAAATTGGTCCGCACGCGAGTATGGCGGAGAGAGAGATTGGGCGAGTGCCCTACAGACGTTCAAGTTAGCTTTGTTATGCGCGCAAATTAAAGGCGAGCGGGACCGTATCCTGGCAGGCTTGCTTCATCACATCGCCTGGCTGTATAGAGTCCGGAATGACAAGGAGCAGGAAGACCGGTTTCTGAAGTATGCTCTGGAAGCTTATGTCCGGGTATTCGAGGGCGAAGAGGACAATATGAACAACGCTCGACTCATGTACCTGATGGGAGAGCTTAACCGACGCTTGAAGAAATACGGCGAAGCGATTCGTTGGTTCGGCAAAGTCATTAACGATAAGAAAATTGTGGATGCTGCCATGATCCGCGCTTGTCGCGAACAATGGGTAGCTACCCGGGAAGATATGCTGGCCGATAAGTTGGAATTGCCGGAAGAATTAATGGAAAAGCCCTAGGGGAATTAACCCTTGGGCTTTTGTTTGTCGCCAGTAAGTAAAACGTAACTCCTTAAACGAAAGAAGAAGGAAAGAGGGCGTGGGAGGGGGTGGAGAAGCGGAGCGGAATCTCCTCCCACGCCCTCCTCACGTGCCAAACTGAACTCATCTACTCGTCACCCATCACACCGACTCCTCAACCGGCAACTCGAAGAAAGTGTACCGGTTCTTTCCGTTGCGCTTGGAGGCGTATAGCGCCTGATCGGCTTCGGTCATCAACCTCATTAGATCATCGCCTGCTCGATCGGCAATAGCAACCCCGATTGAGATCGAGATGGAGTGGCTCGGCTGATATTCGCGGCCGTGGAACGGATGCTCCACCACGGTCTGGCACAACCGATGAGCCAGATAGGCGATCATTCGAACATCGGTCGAATGACACATCACAATGAATTCCTCACCGCCGTAACGCGCGATATAATCTTGCTCCCCGACGCTATGACGCAGCAGTTGCCCGACTTCCCGAAGTAATTGGTCCCCCTGCAAGTGACCGTGTGTGTCGTTATAATTTTTGAAATTGTCGATATCGATCATGAGAATACTGATCTTGCGCTTCTGCAACGTACTGGCGGCGATTTCGGTAAAACCACGGAAATTCGGCAGCATCGTCATCCGGTCCTGATTCGCTTCAAGTTCCAGCTGTCGATGCATCATCCAACTCGTATGTTCGTCGTTATACATGACGATTAACACGACGACGCAGATCACAGTGATGGTCAACATATAGATGTTCATCAAGATGTAGTCCCACATGGGTGCAGTCTGTACTAATGAGCCAGCCGTCAGCTTGAATACGAACAAGAGGAGACAAGCTTGTAGCCCCTTCGCAATCTTGATGTGGGCATAGCCTGCGTCCCGATCTTTCTGGTGGAACAATATGCTGACCATCGCGGGAATGAGGAGCCCGTCAAGGAGCTCATAGACCATATAGGGGTGGTTTAGCCATAACGTATACAGGGCAGGTGGAATGGCGGATAAGAGGCCGATTGGCCACCCGAACCGCATGCCTGCCATAATGATCGGTATATATCGCAAATCCGGGATAATTAAATCCGTAGACATGGGGAGCAACATCATTAGTATCGAAGATAGACCTGTTAACAGAGGGACCATCAGCGATTCGAGTGCTCCATCAACAATGCGATTTCGAATCTTCAACGCGATATAGCTTAAGGCAACAAGCGTGCAAGCATTCGTAACCGGGATGAGGTATTCTTCCATAAGTTCATTCGCTCCTGAAACGTAAACCGTACATTCCTTGTGAAAAGATATGTATTCTACATATCGTATCTATTTTCCTTTAATTCGGAATTGTTCGCAGGATTCGATCAGTCAGGATATAGTCCGTGTCCGCGTCGATTGCGGTTACTTTCTCATGACAGCAAGGGAACACGATCAACCACTTGCGTCCTTCATGAATCGTCTGCAGATGCTTCTTCTTGAGAGGGAGCATCACATTCGATCGTTGGCAGAAGGGGCATTCGTGAACATAGACGTCACCTTGAATCGTTTCGTATGGCATGGTTTGACGAAAAGGAATCATTATTCTTTCTTCCCGTCTTCGTCTTGTTCTTGTGCGAGTTCCATCAGTTTGCGCATAAGGATGTGCTGAGGCATGTGCATCAAATGCTCCAACGGTACATTCAATCGTTCCGCCAGCTTCACTGCGGTTTCTGGAGATATTTGCAATGGTTTCATATGGCTTCCTCCCAAGTTTGAATACTATAGTTATACACTACTTTTACTGGAAGTCCAACCCGTATGCGGCGACTGTAGCATTTTAATTCAAGAGTGAAGTATGATTTAATAAAAGAGAGCTTGAGCTATATAAAGAAAGGTGAGATTGACATGAAAGAACCGTTAAGTGTCGTATGGGATTTGGACATTATTTTTGCAGGAGGCAGCGCCTCCCCGACGTTCGCTCAGTTTCTGGATCGTCTCGACCAGCAAATGATTGAATTCCGTGCCAGTCTGGAGCAGGTGAAGCATCCAATTGCAGAGCCGCTTGCCGTGCTGTTGCCATTAGTGGAGACGATGCAAGCGATCTTGCTAAGCATTCGTGAAGCCGATTCATTCGTAAGCTGTCTCACAGCCGAGAATCAGAACGATAAAAAAGCGGTTCAATTGAACGGACGTGTCGCTGTGATGGGCGCTCAGTTCAACTCGGCGTTAACCCACTTCGATCAGTTGCTGAAACAAATACCAGACGACGCCTGGGAGATTCTCCTCAAGGATGAAGCGATCGTTCCGATTGCGTACCCGCTCGATGAACGCCGTCAGCAGGCTAAGGAGAAGTTGCCCCCTGAGCAAGAATCGCTCATTAGCGATTTGGCCGTGGACGGGTACCATGGCTGGGGCGAACTGTACAATACGACGGTCAGCAAGTTCAACATTCCGTATGAAGAGAATGGCAAGACGATCCAGTTGTCCGCTGGACAAGCACACAACAAGCTGCATAGCCCAGATCGGACCGTCCGGGAGCGGGTATTCCAGCAATGGGAAGAAACGTGGTCGCAATCCGCGGATTTCTGTGCCGATGCCTTGAACCGGTTAGCTGGATTCCGACTGCAGACTTACAAGAACAGGGGCTGGGACTCCATTCTGAAGGAGCCGCTCGCAATTAATCGCATGTCAGACCGGACGCTGCAGGTCATGTGGGACGTCATTGAACGCAACAAGCCGATATTCGTCACCTATTTGCAGCGCAAGGCTCGTCTGCTAGGGGTGGACAAGTTAAGCTGGCACGATGTCGAAGCGCCGATCGGTTCCGCGACCAAGCTGTACCCATACGATGAAGCGGCTACGCTTATCGTCGATCAATTCCGACGCTTCAGCCCGAAGCTGGCCGAGTTCTCGGAGATGGCGTTCGAGAAACGTTGGATCGAAGCAGAGGACAGAGCTGGCAAACGTCCAGGAGGATTCTGCACATCCTTACCGCTTAGCGAAGAGACGCGCATCTTCATGACGTATGCGAATACGGCATCCAACGTCTCGACCTTGGCACACGAACTGGGTCACGCCTATCATCAGCATGTGATGAACGATATTCCAGGGCTAGCCCAGGAATACGCGATGAATGTAGCGGAGACCGCTTCAACGTTCGCCGAGATGATCGTCTCCGACGCGGCAGTCAAGCATGCTGCGAACGAAGAGGAGCGTCTAGCTCTATTGGAAGATAAGATTCAGCGATCAGTCGCATTCTTCATGAATATTCATGCTAGATTCCTGTTCGAGACGGAGTTCTATGAGAAACGCCGCTCTGGACTGCTCAGCGTCGAAGAATTGAATGAGCTGATGGTAAGCGCCCAGAAACGAGGGTATCAAGACGCATTAAGCGAATATCACCCCCACTTCTGGGCGTCGAAGCTGCACTTCTATATTACGAGTGTCCCGTTCTACAACTTCCCGTATACGTTCGGCTACCTGTTCAGCGCGGGCTTGTACGCCAGTGCTCTGAAGGAAGGTGCTGCATTTGAAGACCGCTATATCGCCTTGCTGCGCGACACAGGCAGCATGACCGTCGAGCAATTGGCGATGAAGCACCTGGGAGTCGATCTGACCGAGCCGGAGTTCTGGCAGAGTGCGGTCGACCTGGCCGTAGCGGATGTCAACACATTCTTGCAAATGACAGAATCATAAGCTTAGCGTGTTCGCTTCTCACCCTACTTACCATACCTACAATCTGAATATTTGGATCGTCCGCTGCAGCTGGCTTACCGATTGGGCCATCTGCTCGGACTGACCGACCATATCTTCGACAGCGGCGATCTGTTCATTCATCGCCGCTGATACTTTTTCCGTGCCTGCCGCAGATTGAATCGTAATGGTAGCGATGCTGTCCATCGTGCTAGAGATCATCTTGGCACTATCCAGCATTCGATCGCTCTCCGTTGCGAATTGGGCAATTTGGTCTGTAATGAAACTGATGCTTTCCACAATTCGGGTGAAGATCGCTTCAGTCTCCTGGATCAGGCTCGTCTGCTTATCGACGATGCGTTCGTTCTGATTAATCTGCTGCAACGCTTGATCGATGCCTTGTCCAATACTGCGGACAAGCGTGAATACTGCCTTGGCGGAAGATGCCGACTCCTCGGCAAGCTTGCGCACCTCCTGCGCCACGACGGCAAACCCTTTTCCTTGCTCACCTGCTCTAGCCGCTTCAATCGAAGCATTCAACGAGAGAAGATTGGTTTGCTCCGCGATTTCCGATATCGTATGGGTGATCTTCGAGATCCCGTTCGCCTCATGAGCGAGTTGATCGATTGTCTTGGATAGGGTAGAGGTCGCTTCCACGTTACGCTGCATCCCTTCACCTTGACTCTCCACAGCGGTTCGCCCTTGATTAATCAAGGACAGCATCGCATCCGACTTGGTGTTCATTTCTTTGGTCGAATTCGTGTAGTTGGATACCTTCGTTTCAATCTCCTTAATGGCGGAAGCCATCCGTTCAATCTCGATGGCGATTTGCTGAGAGCCGGAGGCCAGCTCATTCGCGCTGTATGTGACTTCTCCCATCACCTGCTTCAGATTCTGGTTCTTGCTGCTGCTGTTCCGGGTGTTATCGGCAACGCTGCGCGTGATACCTGTCGTTTCATTCAGAATATCGCGAAGTTTGTCGATCATTTTATTGAAAGAACGCCCCAATTCACCTAGTGCATCGTTGCTCGTCACATCGACCTTAATCGAGAAATCACCCTTGGAGATGTTCAAGGCGACGCGTGAAATGCTGTCAATAGGATCTGTAAGCGCTCTCTCCAACCATGTGATAAAAGGATAACTGGCCCCGATCATGACTAGTACGATCAGACAGGCTAGGACAAAAGACACATCGGAACTGGCCGCGAACACTAAGATTACGGCAGAGAAGATACCGACAAGTGTGAAACAACCAGCCAGCAGCTTTTGTTTGAAGGATAGAGCTTGAAACATAGACATTGAACGACCCCATTTCCAATAAATGATGGAACACAAGAACAGGTAAATTATAACATGTCGAAATCAATCGGTCTATCGTAGGTTAGGTCGAACCTGCTAGTTCTCAAGTCTCTATTACTCTAGTAAACTCTGGTATATAATGAGTCTGTATACCCTTATTGTCTAAACGGAACCATCCAATCACGAAGGCCCGCGAAGCCGTTTATGTTCGGAAGAGAGGGATATCCATGCCAGAACTATCCAATTGCAAAGACTGCAGAAAGCTTTATTTACAGATCAAGTCCGAATATTGCAGCGATTGCCAAGCGCAGAATAACCGATATTTCATGCAAATGCGTGAATTTCTGAAGGTCAATCCGAGGAGTACTGTTATGGAGATCCATGCCAAGACCGGGATACCCGTCTCGAAGATTCTTGAGCTTCGCAATAGTGAATACGTCCCATTCAGTTCATAACCACATTGCTGAATAGATCCCACAAGGGGCCCGTTTTTCTCTTCGGAGGAGACGGGCCTTTTGTATTAATTTTGTAGGACCCGTTCACATAATATGTAAAAGAATGTTGAAACAGGTAGTTGCCGTTCTTATATTAAGTCGTAGGACCTAAGAAAATACATAATATTACAAATTCAGCACGGAAGGAGGAATTACATGATCGTATCGCAAGTTCCGCTTGCCCGCCAATTGGACATCGTGTTCAAACAACTTCGCAACGAGCTATCGCAACAATCCTCAGGCACAGTTTTTATTCAGATTCGCAACAATCTAATTGGCAAGTTCGGTGTGCGGCATCTTCCACTCGAAGCGAGAGACGGAAGAGTTGAGCAGCAAAGCAAGAAGGGGCTGTCTGTAGCGCAACAATCATCTTTTCTGCGGATGGTTATTGAGTCGTTAGATTACAAGACACCTTGGACTCACGGAGAGATGTACCTGGATTTCGCTCTTAAACAGAGCACTCTTTGCACAAGTGTACAGTTCGAATCAAATTATAACATGGCGCAATTGTTACCGCTTGATAAGTAATGATGTAATAGCACTCATACCTTTATTCAAGAACAGAATTGATGCATATCAAGCGTCAGTTCTGTTCCAGGACAGGCTGTCTGCAGCAGCGATCATGCTGTTAGTGGACAGTCTTTTCTACGCAAATAAAAAGCCTGATTCCATCGATCGGCTTGACCGAATGAAACCAGGCACTGGGTTGTTGATTTATCGGGAGAATTGGTTTCCTCCGCTAAGCTGTTGTTCCGCAATTTGCACTAAGCGGCGAGTTATGTAGCCACCGATTGATCCATTTTCACGTGTAAGCATGTAGCCCATGTAACCGTCTTGTGGAATTTGAATGCCTAGCTCTTGAGCGACTTCATACTTCATTTGGTCGAGTGCTGCTGAAGCTTGTGGAACTACCAGCCTGCTGCGGCTGCTTTGTTGCTGTTGTTGACCTGCTGCCATCTGAATCACCTCCCGTTTGATACGTATTATGGACGAATTGGCAAATTCTACTCATCACCTTAGAATGGTAAATGTAACCACAGATTTCGTCTGGTATACTATATCCATGCTGCACGAAATTAGCCGGATGGGAGAGGCTATCGATTAACTGTGAACAAGAGGAGTGGAAAGTGAAAAAGAGGACCCTGGCGAGTTTTGGCTTGAACCTCCATACCGCGAAATCCCTTATACAGTCATAGGAGTTCAAACAAGATGTTTGAGAAAAATGGTCCTTTTTCACTTGGAACGGCCGTTTTAGCCTCCATCCACAGTTAATCGACAGCCATTAGGAAGGTGGGGATGTCATGTTCCGTATACAATTTAAAGGATTGAAGCTGGAAACCGAACTTCAAATCGTACAGGCTGAAGTCAGGGTAGAGGCAGACGGAGAGTCGATCGTAGACGAGTCCATGTGTGTCGACGTTGGATTGCCTGCCTTGCTGTATAGCTGTTACGAGCCGACGCTTCCGAATCGTTGGGCTTCTGTTGATGACTGGCCGTCCATTCCGTTCTTCGTATGCGGATGCGGCGATCCAGAGTGCCGGGCGATCGGATTTCGGACGAGAATAATCGAGGAAGACGAGCAGATCGAATGGGTGCTTGTGGAGCAGGGTGAGGATCGAACGTACCGTGAGCATGAGACGTACAGGTTCGAGTTAGGGGAATATCGGGAGCAGGTGCTGCAAGCAGCGGAGCAGGTTCTGGCGCTTGTGGACGGCCAAGACTACCGCCCCCTCATGACAGAGACGGAGGCGGTCGTGGGCCGCTTGACAGACAAGCTTCGCCGGCAAGTGCTAGGGGTTCGTGATAACTGACTGACTTAAGATAAAGGAAGCGAACGAACGATAGCATCATCCTGAAGCTTCGAACGAAGTGTCTTGCAGTTGTTCTCCGGCGATTCAATCGTCCAGCCGGCTACCTTGGTGCCACAGATGACGGCTTGACGAAGCGGAAGGCCTCTCATTAACCCCATTACGGTTCCCGAGAAGTAAGCATCTCCGGCTCCGCTGGAATCTTCCACTGTCACCGGATACACGTCTTGTACGCCAGCCTCGCCAGTCGTACCGTCGAAGTAGACGGACCCTTCGGCGCCGAGTGTAACGACCAGTTGCGGCAGCTCAAGTGAGTGGGCTAGTTCGCGAATGGTCACCAGTCTATCGCTTTCATTCAGATCAATGAATGATCTGCCAAGAAGACGTTCGGCTTCGATGTGATTGCAGATGAAGCAAGAGAGCTTGGACAATAGCTTCGGCTGCTGCATAATAACGTCCAGATTGCCGGGTATACCATATACCGGCTTGTTCTGCTTCTCAGCCAGTTCTAACACGGAAGCGGATAGCTCGGCGTTCAGATCCAGCTCCAGCAAGATGTGAGAGGACGAGGAGACGATAGCCGCTCCTTGCTTTGCGAACGTGGCAGCCATTGCCGACAAGTCCGGCATTTGCGAGATCGAACCGGCGAGATCGCCATGTTCATCCAACACGGCCATCCACATCCCCATCCCTTCCTGCTCTGCCTTCGTCATATAATCCGTCGCCACACCAGAACTTTCCAACCGTTGTAACACTTCCAGACCAAGGCCGGAATTATCAACCGAAGAGACGAGCCGGGCTTCTACGCCCATCAACCCCAGATTCTCGGCAATGTTGCGCCCTACCCCGCCATGAACGAATTGTATGCGGCCCAGATTGCGGCCAGTCGGCATATAGGTGTTGAAGGGGAAACCTTTGCAATCAATAAATACGGTCCCGATGACCGTTGCATAGAGCTGTTCCATGTTCTTCTGTTGCTCCTTCTATTCTCGGGTAATTTGCATATCGATCCATAGCTTGCGCGTCTCACCTGGAGCGAGTGCACTCATCCCAGTGATCTCGGCATCCATCTGTATATTTGGTGCATTCGTTACCCAAGTATACGGTTCGATACATATATAATCTTGGGCCAGGCCTTTGGTAAAAATGACCCATTGCTTGAACGCCTCAGAACCGTTGTAGCGGATCTTGTAGCCCGGTTTGGCCAATACCGATTCCACGGGGTTCGAACCGATCTGGAACACCGTATCGAGCGTCATACCCTCAAGCGATATACCGTCAGCCATCTCACTGAACCGATCCAACGGTAACAGCGCGCCAGTCGGCATAGCATCCTCATCCAGCTGCCAGATCGATTCAACTGGCAGCTGGAACGTCCACTTGTCCGGCTCGCCGTCTAGCTTGAACCATGTATGGACCCCGAACCCGTACGGAGCGGGGAGAGGGCTGTGATTGGTGGCCATCACCTCTTGAAGCAACCCGCTTGCGGAAAGGGTGTAGGTGACTTCAATCGTCAAGTCATGCGGATATTGCTCCGCCAGCTCCGGGTACTCTGTGGTGCGGAATGAAGTTGAGATCGAGAGCTTGCCGTCGCTCTCTTCGGTATGTACGACCTTCCAGGCGCGGTTGCGAACGATGCCGTGAATATGGTGCCCTTGCGGTGTATTGATCGCGAGCTGGTAATGTCTATCGTCGAAGTCGAAAGCGCCGTGGCGGATCCGGTTCGGCGGCATCATCATGGGAATGCCGAAGTGACCGGGCTGCTCCAGGATGGCGTCGAGTGAATCCGGAACGCGCAATACATCGCGGCCCGCCACCTTGTCCCACATCCGAATCATATTGCTTCCGATGGAAGGCAGCAGGGTAAGCGCGAACTGCTCGTTTTCGATTATATAGGCGGGAACGCCTTGCCATGTTCCTTGTGTAATTGGCATGGGGTGTCGGCTCCTTTTTGGTCGCTATGGTGATCAGTCTCGTCCTATTCTATCAAAACATGCTTTTAAATGTCACGGATTAGTTGTCCAGTCCCCGAGGTTACGCGCCAAAATCATAATTAGGGGAAACGTACAGCTCTTTGGGTGCTTCGATCTTCTGAATCTTCTGCGCATGGATGATCATGAGGTCGGCGCCGTTATATACCGTCTTCGCAATCGTTCCGGTTAGCTTGATCCATTGATCGGTTGCGTACACGTTAGCCTTGTCATACTGCACGAGTAGACCATAAGGAGAGGCGTCTGCTGAGCAGCATTGAACGGTGAAACGGCCGATGACGAACTGCTTGTCGGTCATCTCTTCATCCCGATAGACGAATCCGGTCAGCTCGATTGTCTTGCCTACGAAGGCATTGGCATACAAGTCCAACGTTGTAAGGGTTTCGATGTACAGGTCTTCCGGCACCTGAATCGTATCTTCCTTGTATAGCTTCATCGCATGCTTGGCGTAATGCACCGTGTAGACATCGGACGGAAACAATTGTTTCAGCTCGGCATCGTTAGATATAGCGTCTTGAGATCGCGCAAGGGCACTTTCCTTGGATCTGACATTCCCGGCACTGCTCAGGTTGATTCCTTTCTTGGAGGCAAGCGCGGTCCCCATCGAGGCGTCGGGCATAAGGAAGCCAATTAGCAGCGGAAAGGCAAATATGCAGTAGAATAACGTGTTACGGATTATAGAGCGGGAGGGAGTATGGTTATGCCCTTCTTCCTCACAATCGCATGCTGGAGGGTTCCCGCGAAACTGGCGTAGTGTCTCATACAGTTGATAAGCGCCGACTATGTACAACCCCATTGCCGCTAGCTTCACATAGAGGACCATGCGCGGGGCGATATAGAAGAGGATGGCATCATTTTTGACAAGCAAGGTTATATAGGCTGAGAATCCGAACAACAGAATAGCCTTAATCAAGGAATGAACCCATAAGTGCGGACGAGCAGGCATGGCAATTCTCCTCTCTAACTAGTTGTTACACAAGAAATGAATCAAACCAGATCGAACCAATAAGCACGAATACAGCAATCAAGATGCTTAGCAGAACGACGAACCGGCCGCGGAATACGGAGAGCAGCATAAGCGTGTTTTTGAAATCGAGCATAGGTCCGAATACGAGAAAGGTGAGCAGAGAACCGGCTGTGAATGTACCTGCGAAGGAGGAGGCGACAAAGGCGTCGGACGTGGAGCACAGCGATAATATATAGGCGAAGCCCATCATGAACAGGTTGGAGCTCCAGTCACTCTGGCCGATCGAGACGAGGCTTTCCCGGGAAACAACCGTCTGGATGCAAGCTGTAAGTACCGCGCCGAATATCAAATATTTGCCCATTTCAAAAAACTCATCAGAAGCGTGACCAAGCACTGAAAACAACTTGCTGTTATGTGAATGGTTATGGTTATGGTTATGGTAATGGTTATGGTTATGGTTGGGGTCAGGGTGATGATTATGCGAATGGAGGGAGAGGTTGGGCTCTTGCTGACGGGCCGGCCGAGCTTGCACGAAGCTCATGGGTGTAGTCGGGTGATAGCCGCGTAACGGATTGCGCTTGTAGAAGCGATAGATGATGATCCCGATACAGAAAGCTACTAGGAAGGCTAAGCCCATGCGTGAATAAGCGATCTCCGGACGCGAACGGAATGCCATGAATGTGGCAGCGAATACAACCGGGTTCAGAATTGGCCCAACTAGAATGAAGACAACGGCAATGTAGAGTGGCATCCCCTTCAGCATCAGCCGACGGACAATGGGGATCATGCCGCATTCACACAACGGGAAGATCAGGCCGAGCAAGCAGGCGAATAAGATGCCTAGCACCGGGTTGCGAGGGATCAGTCGGCGTACGGTCTGTTCGGACACGAATATTTGCAGCAGTGCCGAAGTGAGGACACCCAGCAGTACGAATGGAATAGCTTCCAGCAGTATGCTAATGAACAACGTCTTGAAGCTAGTCCAGTCGAATGAAGCGAGGAAGCTAAGGTCTGGAAGCTCCTTGCGCGTATAGATGAGTGCCATTAGGCTCAGGCAGGCTAGTCCGATCAGGAAGTGTGCGCTCCAGCGCTGGATCGTTTGCAAGCGGCATTCTCCTTTGGGTTATAGTCGAGAACACTATAACGTATGCGCATGCTGGAGCGATTAGGACATGTTGCAACGGGAAAAGTGATCTTATTGGTAAAACTTACGATTAGGAATCCAAATTTAGAATCCGATCTTATCCATTTTTCTGTTCACGCCGTAGTCAGTGTCTTTACGGTCTTTGTAAATTTCACGCATTACATGCTTCAATTCCGGTACGATGATTCGCGTCATAGCCAGCTTGACCGCTCCTGTTGAGCCTGGCATTGAGAATACTGCGGTGTTACCGCATACTCCGGCGACTGCCCGGCTCAGGATCGCAGCAGGTCCGATATCTTCGGCGAAGCTCAAGTAGCGGAATATTTCCCCGAAGCCGGGCATTTCCTTGTCGAGTACGTCACGAACCGCCTCATACGTCGTATCCCGCAGGGCAATACCTGTGCCGCCGTTCAGCAAAACCGCCTCAATCTCGTTGTTTGCGGCTGCGCGGCGAATCAACTGCTGAATGGGGCCGTATTCGTCCTTCACAATGCGATAATCGGCTATGGAATATCCTGCTTCTTCCAACAGTTGCTTCATTAACTGACCGCTTTTGTCCGTGTCCGGTGTACGTGTATCTGATACCGTAATAATCATGCAGCGGACCGATGCCGGTGCTTCCTTGCGATGCTCTTCAGTTGACAATGGGATTCCTCCGTTCGGATTGAGGGTGCTGTTAACAGCATACTTTTTTTGATTCCGTCATTCAATAGCCATCCGATGCACAAATCGGCATTCTGTATTTGACGAGAGGCTTGGGTGCTGTTATTATATTAGTTATGCGATTCTTTCGTGAAATCACTTTTGTGTAATGTAAAGGAGGTGTGTACCGATGCGCGTTATCGTTACTTTGGCTTGTACCGAATCGGGTGACCGTAACTATACGACTACAAAGAACAAGAAAACTCATCCTCAGCGTATTGAGATGAGAAAGTATTCCCCACGCCTGAAGAAATACACGGTTCACCGCGAAACTCGCTAAGATTAGCGGTTGAATGCAAGAACGCGATGACAGGAAAGAGTAGGATGCGTGAGCCGTTACAGAGAGCCGGTAGGAGCTGTGAACCGGTACGGTACGCCATTCGAATGGGTCCTGGAGCATGAAGTTGAACCGTCTGCATCGTAGTATGCAGGCTCAGTAGGCGGAACGGCGGTTCCCCGTTACAGGAGCATAAGGTTCTCTGTTCGGCATCTGCTGCTCAGGAAACAAATTAGGGTGGTACCACGGCCTCTCGTCCCTTCGACGAGTGGCTTTTTTGTATTCTCGGCGAATTAAACCATAGACAAAAAACTCATAAATGGAGGTATATTCAAATGAAACGTGTCTTATCTGGCATTCAGCCAAGCGGTCAACTCACATTAGGCAACTATATCGGAGCGTTGCGCAATTACGTTCTGCTGCAGGAGGAGCATGAGTGCTACTTCATGGTTGTTGATCTTCACGCGATTACCGTGCCACAAGAGCCAGCTGCACTTCGAGAGCAGACGGAATCGGTAACAGCTTTGTTCCTGGCGTCGGGTCTCGATCCTGCCAAGTCGAACGTCTTCCTGCAGTCACACGTCCGTGCCCACGCAGAGCTGGGCTGGTTGCTGACGACACTCACATATATGGGCGAGCTGGAACGGATGACCCAGTTCAAGGACAAATCAAGCGGCAAGGAATCGATCGGAGCCGGCTTGTTCACGTATCCATCACTGATGGCGGCTGACATTCTGCTGTACGATACCGACCTTGTCCCGGTGGGTGACGACCAGAAGCAGCATTTGGAGCTGACAAGAGACTTGGCTGCTCGCTTCAACCAACGTTATGGGGAAACATTCCGTTTACCAGATGGGTACATTCCCAAGGTAGGGGCAAGAATTATGTCGCTTGATGATGCGTCGAAGAAGATGAGTAAAAGCAGTCCGAATGCTGGCAGTTACATCGCTATGCTCGACGGACCCGACGTCATTCGCAAGAAGATTAGCCGTGCCGTTACGGATTCAGGACGCGAAGTGAAGTTCGACCCGGCGGGTAAGCCGGAAGTTACGAATCTGATGAGCATCTATGCCAGCTGCTCGGAGCTCTCTATTGCTGACATCGAAGCGAAGTATGAAGGCCAGGGTTACGGTCCGTTCAAGAAGGATTTGGCCGAGCAAGTGGTGAACACGCTTGAACCGATCCAGCAACGATACCGTGACATTCGATCCTCCGGTGAGCTGGAAGCCGTATTGAAGCAAGGAGCCGAGCAAGCATCGACGGTCGCCGAGGCAACGCTGCAGCGAGTGAAGTCCAGGATGGGATTCGTACTGCCTCACTAAACTAGAAGCGGCGCCCGGTGTAAGCTGAACGTTAATCAGCCACCTCGCTTACGCCGAAGTCTCGCGTTCAGCACGAAGCCGAATCCCATGCAGGCTATTGCAGCGAATGTACAGAGCAGTGCTCCGAGTAAGCTGCGGTAGGCAATCGATAAACTTACTCCGCAGAGTAGGGCGACACAGATTGTGGCAAACAATAGGGCTAACGAGCGGTTCATAGGTTGTACCTCCGGTTATTTTTCTAGAAACTAATTGGAGCGGACATGCATAATCTTTCATCTGCGTAACATACTAAGCTTGCAAGCTTGCAAACACAAAACCCATACATCACGCAGATTGAAAGGAGTTTTCTATCATGGCAGGTCAATCTCGCAACAGCAATACCCCAATCGTTCCACAAGCAAGTCAAGCTCTATCACAAATGAAGTATGAGGTCGCCCAAGAACTGGGGATTGCATTGCCACAAGACGGCTACTATGGCAACATGACTAGCCGCGACATGGGGTCCATTGGTGGATCCATTACGAAACGTCTGGTTCAAATTGCAGAGCAATCGCTCTCTGGTGGCAGCATGAGCATGAACCGCAGCTCCCGTTAATACACCGGTACCCACATAAGCATGATAGAAGCTCAAGGGATGCAAGTCCCTTGAGCTTTTTCTAGATATATATAAAAAATAGAGATCCCAGGGCCCCCGCAAAGGGGCTTCGCCATGGAATAAGCTACGAAGGCCCTCTTCACTTTGTGGGGAGTTCTTAATAGGCGTTGATCTTAAGCTTCTTCTCGACTCGGCCTTCATTTAGCCAACCGACATAAGAATCCATCGGGGTATAGCGTTTATCCATCAACAAGACAGCAACGAACGGATACTGCTTTCGGTGGCGGTATCGGACATCGACCCAGCGAACCTCATACCCCCAGGAATGCTCCTTCAACTCGGCACATGCATACGATGTGAAGTAGAGGAAAGCCATTACATCAGGATGGGAGCGGGATGCTTCCACAGCCGGATGATGCATAAAGTCGACCTCGTCGATCCAGCGCAAAGTGTGATTTTTATACTCGCCGAGTGTGTAGTGTCCATCGCCCTTGGATTTCACAACATTCCACACATAGAGATGAATCGTCGGGATGATCAAGTATTCGTGCTTCGGATCGTACAGGGTATCCTGCAGCTTCACTCGTCGGCGAACGACCCAATGCGCGGCTGTACGCCATACATAATAGCCTGCCAACAATACATACATCGAAGGGAATACAACTTCCGGCGGCGCAAGACGGACCGACCAGATGAAGATGGCGATCACATGTGCAGAGAACAGAATCGGATCGAAGATATGGATAATGTTCCAGGAAATCCACTTCTCCGTAAACGGGCGGAACGCCTGCGTACCGTAAGCATTGAATAGATCCGTGAACACATGGAAGGCGACTGCAATGAACACCCATAACGCGATATGCGGGATCGAGGCGCCTTGGAACAAGATGGACAAGACCAACGTAACTAACACGGTCCATATCCCGATGGCTGGCAAGGAATGCGACTTACCGCGATGATTGCGAATATAAGCGGCGTTCCCCTTCAATCGAAGCAGTCCATCACTATCTGGAATTTGCGAGCCGATTACGGTGCCGATCAGGACGGCGGTTGCGGTTGTGGTGTCGGATGCGACGACGGAATCTACATAAGCTAATCCAGCCAAGCCGAGTCCTACGACAAGATGAGTACCTGTGTCCAAAAGTATGTCTCCTCCTAAAATTACTCCAGAAAGTCACTACACAGCGAAGCTCCAAAGCGTACAAGACTGAACAGATTGTGCAGATTGATGCTACAATTATTGTACCATGTTCTTTCTCAAAAAATAAATCAAGAGGTGAATTCGCATTGTATAAAGTTTTCGTTGAGTATAAAGTGTCCCCGGAACGACGCGATACATACATAGCGTTTATGAAAAGTATGCAAGCTTGCTATCCGCAAATGGAACTGCTGGAAGCGACGGATCAACCTTTGTTGTTCCTCGAGATATGGCAAGTGAGTACGGAGGAGGATTACGTCGCATTTAAACAAGAGCGTATACGGTTCAATCACGAAGAATGGTCGACGACGTATCCGTGGATTGTTGGTGGCGTGGACAAAGTAAACATTTGGCGATTTCACCACTCTACTTAACTTATGGGTGAGTTGATATTTGGCTACGGTCTATTCGCGGAGAAGAGCGGATCGATTAGTCGACCTGTCACCTGGGAGCAGTGTTGCATGCAACTGGCGTGATAAGATAGTCCATTATTTACAGTACTTATATCCATGGTTTCTTCCATATGAGGCATGTAATCTTACTATATGGGATTCATACTTGTAAGGAGGGCGCGGATGATTAGAAAAAGTATTCTGTGGGGTCATATTGTCCAGTATAGATTTTCTTATCTTTTTGGTTTTGCATTATTGTCCATTTCTTGCGTGCTGCAGCTAGTCATTCCTGACCTGCTCGGACGGTTCACGGATCAATTGGAGCAATCGGAGCTTACGTATGCCGGGGCGGTGAAGATCGCACTCTGGATGATTGCGGCAGGCTTTGGTGTCGCCTTGTTCCGATCATCGTCCCGAATTTATTTGTTCCGGCTGTCGCGCGTGCTTGATCGGCGCATTCGCGACGACTTGTTCCGGCATTGGGAAACGCTGTCAGCTCAATACTTCAAAAATAAGCGAATCGGCGATTTGATGTCACACGCCATCAGCGACGTAAGCGTCATTCGTGAGGTCACGATGCAAGGGATCTTCAATACACTGGAAGCCGCATTCCTAATTACGATTACAGTGATCGCGATGGTTACCTTGGTGGATCCGATGTTGACGCTGATCACGATGCTGCCGCTGCCTCTGCTAAGCATACTCGCTTATCGGTTCAACAAGCGCATCCAGAAGGAGTCGACAGCCGTTCAGGAGACGATCGGCGACTTAACGAGCCGCGTACAGGAGTTCGTGGCCGGTATTCGCGTGGTGAAGGCGTTCGTCCAGGAGAAGGAGCAGACCCGATTGTTCGCGGAGGACAATCAGAACGCGGTGCAGATGAATCGTCGTCTTGTCCGGACGAATTCGTTGTTCGGCGCGTCCAGCTCCGCGGTTGTAGGCATCAGCTTCCTCGTCTCGGTCGTATTCGGCGGGATATTGGTGTTGAAGCGGGTTATTACGCTAGGTGAATTCGTCGCCTTCAATACGTACTTGTCACTCTTGATGGGACCGATCGAGAACTTGGGGAAAGTCGTTAATACGATGCAGCGGGGCCGTGCGTCGGAGAAACGTATTCTGGAAATTCTCAACACGATTCCAGATGTAGCGGATGATAAACAGGCGGATACGAGCATAGAGCGGTTGGAAGGTGATATTTCAATCCGTAACTTATCGTTCAGCTATCCGGAAGCTCATTCGCTTGCGCTTAACAATATAACGCTTGATATTCCGAAGGGAAGCAGCCTTGCTATAGTGGGCAGGGTCGGCAGCGGTAAGAGCACGTTGATCAACCTGCTTGTCCGCTTGTACAATCCGCCGGCTGGCACATTGTTTATTGATGGGCGGGACATTCACGATATCCCGCTTAAGGTGCTGCGCCGGGAAGTCGGTATGGTGCCGCAGGATCAGTTCTTGTTCTCGTCCACGATCCGGGACAACATCAGCTTCGATCCGAAGCCTTATGAAGACGAGGAAGTGGAGGAAGCTGCGAAGGTTGCCCAGGTGTATGACAACATTATCGAGTTTCCGAACCAGTTCCAGACTGCACTAGGCGAACGGGGGATTTCTTTGTCGGGCGGCCAGCGGCAACGGGTTAGCATTGCCCGGGCAATTATCAAGAAGCCGGCGGTGCTCATCTTCGATGACAGCTTGTCGGCTGTTGATACGGAGACAGAGGATCGCATCCTGCAAGGGCTGAACGAGGTCATGAACGACCGCACGACCATCATTATCGGTCACCGGATCTCTTCCGTGAAGGCAGCCGATCAGATCGTGGTCATGGAAGAAGGCGAGATCGTCGAGCGTGGTACGCATGAGTCGCTTCTCAAGCACAACGGCATATATGCAGACATGTACCACAAGCAACTGCTTGATGAAGCTGCCGAACGACATGAATTCAGTGAAGCGAGAGCGCCCGGGACCGGAGCGGAATCGAAAGGGATACCGGGGGGGAAAGTCGGTTGAGTATACATTCCGAGAAACAGCTAGTCGCAGTCAAAGATTCACAACTTATGCGCAAAATGCTGGCGTATGTGAAGCCGCATTGGAAGATGGTTGCTCTATGCATCCTCATGGCTTTCCTGATCGTCGTGACCGACCTGGCCAGACCGTACATTATGAAAGTGGCGATTGACGATCATATCAACGGGCTGAACCGTCCGATGCTGACCGTACCGGCCGAGCAGGCTGATGCATTGGAAGGCTACGGGAAGCCGTTCGTTGTAGGGGACCATGCTTATGTTCGATTGGACCCCAGTAAGAAGCCAGAATCGTTGCCGTCTGGTGTGGAGGCGGTCCAGATCGTGGAGAATCAAGGGAACTCCTTGTTGATTTATGGCGGGTGGCTGCCAGAGAAGAACAAGAAGACGAATGTGGTCACTCAGGCTGACGGTAAGCTGTCCGTAGAAACCGATGAGGCTAGCTTCCACGCTGAGCTGCTTAACGATAAGGATATCGATAATTTCCATGAACAAGACTTCAATGGATTTATCTTGTTGGGCGTCCTGTTCCTAGGGGCTGTCGTAATCGGTTCCGTGCTTAACTATTTGCAAACGAACTTGCTGCAATACACCGGTCAGCACATTATATACCGGATTCGGCAGCAACTGTTCGCTCACCTGAGCAAGATGTCATCTTCATACTTCGACCGCAATCCGGTCGGACGGCTCGTCGTCCGTGTCACGCAGGATACGGAATCGTTGAACCAGCTGTATTCCCAGGTCGTGGTCAACCTGGTCAAAGACCTGATCGTGCTTATCGGCGTTCTGGTTATAATGTTCCAGATGAATACGCGGTTGACCTTGCTCATGCTCGTCGTAATGCCTGTTCTGTTCGGTATGACCGTCTGGTACCGAATGGTCGTACGGGAGGCGCAGCGCACGATGCGGATCTTGCTCGCCAAGTTGAATTCGTTCCTCGCCGAGAACTTGTCGGGTATTCGGATCACGCAGATGTTCATCCGTGAGCAGAAGCAATGGGAGCAGTTCGACGATCTGAATACACAGCATTACAAGGCGGGGATGCGCGGTACAGTCATTAACTCCTTGTTCCAGCCAGCCATCGGCTTTCTGGGCAATCTCGCTATCGCCTTACTAATCTGGTACGGGGGAGCGAGCGTGTTGGAAGGGACGATTACATTCGGTATCGTGTACGCCTTCACGCATTATGTGCGGCAGTTCTTCAACCCGCTGATGAGCTTGGCGGAGAAATATAACCAGATTCAGACGGCCATGGTCGGCGCAGAACGCATCTTCGATATGCTGGGTGAAGAGCCATCCATCGTCGATGCAGAGAAGACGAAGTCGCTGCCCGCAGGCGGGGCAAGAGGTGAGATCGTCTTCGAGAACGTGTGGTTCGCCTACAACGCAGAAGAGTGGGTGCTGCGTGACGTGAGCTTCCGTATCGAGCCGGGGCAGACCATTGCTTTCGTCGGTGCGACCGGTGCGGGCAAGAGCTCGATCATCCAGCTCATCAACCGCTTCTACGATATCCAGAAGGGCAGCATTAAGCTGGATGGTATCGACATTCGCGACATCCCGCTTGTGCAACTGCGTCACGCGGTCAGCATCGTGCAGCAGGACGTGTTCCTGTTCACCGGCGACATCGCCTCGAACATCCGACTGAATGAAGCGTCGATTACCGACGAACAAGTGAAGGAAGCAGCGCGGATGGTGAACATGATACGGTTCATCGAGAAGCAGCCGCTCGGCTTCGCCACCCCGCTCGGCGAGCGCGGCGTGAACTTGTCGCTCGGCCAGCGGCAGCTGCTGTCGTTCGCCCGGGCGATCGTGTTCCGTCCGGAGATCCTCATCCTCGACGAGGCAACATCGAACATAGACACGGAGACCGAGCTGATCGTTCAGGACGCGCTGAAGACGATTTCCAAGGACCGCACAACGTTGATCGTCGCGCATCGTTTGTCCACGATCCAGCATGCGGATCAGATCATCGTCATGCACAAGGGTAAGGTTCGCGAGATCGGCAATCATTATCAGCTGCTAGCGCAGAACGGCTACTATCACCGGCTCTTCGAGCTGCAATATAAGGATCAACGGCAAAGCCAACCGATGCAGGAGGCTAGGTAGCAGGCACGACAATTCGCTAACGATCGACCTTCACGGCTACACGCAGTTCGTCCAAACCCATTCAGACGTGATTTATCAGTTTCTTACCGCCGACGTGATCGGTGACCCTATTAAGACCCGGGAAAACACACGGTATCTCGAAAGAGTGGTCGGCCGGAAACCGATACCGGTATTTCACGTTCAGAATTCGCTTGATGTGCTGGAGGAAATGATTGCCGAGGATCATGATGTTATTGCCATTGGTGGTTCCGTCTTTGTCAGTCGGCAGGAGCGGGTAAGGATTTTCGGTGAAATCTTCAAACGCTTCGGCGACCGTGCGAATTTTCACGCTCTTGGACTCGGGACAACCGAGCTCCTGCTGCGGCATCCCTGGTTTTCGGCAGACGCAAGTACATGGCTGAACGGCCGCATCTTCCGCAAGCTAATCACTCTCGCGGGTGATATACCGGCGCCGCGGTGGATGGGAAGCGAAGAAGCGCTCGGGTTCAATGTGCGCTCTCTCGCTGCTCTGGAGAACCGATATCAGGATCTACAACTGAATATCGGGCTCCTCGAGCCGGCCTTTAGCTGAGCGCGATCCCTCTTGCCTTGTGGCAGGAGGGTTTTTTTTCAGTCTCATTTGTAGGTGTAATCCGGTCTCATTCGTAACTATATTCAAACCGAATTGTTGGTCCTGCCCCAAGTGGCGAGTGTCTGAAAAAAATAAAGTTGTGGACTGAAAAAAAGTATTAGAAAAATATAGTTATAGACTGAGAAAATAAAGTATTAGACAGGAGATGAGGATTAAGCTAAGCGGGAATTTTGCGTAGAAAATGCTAAAGAGGCACCGGATTAAGATGGAAGCCTCTTTTTCTACGTTATCGTCTGAAAAAACTTTAAGCAGTGACGGCCGCCGGGTCGTTGTGATACCTTCACATTATGGATAAAGTTTCCTTGTCTGCAGGTGCGACAAGATCGGCGTGCGGCTTTGGTTGCGGTCAGCTACGCAGCCAAATAACTGAAAAAACGTTCAATGAAACCGGTGCTTTTCCTGTTCGCTTAGGCGTAACGAGTTCCGGAGCTTCGTATATCCAGTGAATTTGATGTTTAGAAATCCTAGTTTGATTACGCCTATCTGCTAGGCACATAATTAAATGAACGGATAGCCTGTACATTCAGAATGGAGAGTGCCATGATGGAAAAATTGACCTTGAGCATGTTGCTGGATCACTACGCGGAGTACCGCGAGCAAAGAAATGAGAGCGAAAAGACCGCCAAGGCGATTCATCAAGAGACCTGTCGTCAAAATTTCAACGACATCCTACTTGTCATGGGAATCGACTCTACGCTCTTCAAAGATCCCCACGATGAACGGTCATACCAGTTTGCGGAGGTCGACAAACACCTTGTTTTCGAACTGCTCGATCGGTTTTCAAACGCTGATTTTGTTCTCATGCGGAAGGGCAGGTACCTCGAAGTGTCCGTTAAATCGTTGCGTTTCTTCTTGAAGACGTTATCGACCCTCCTCGAACACCTGGAGATCGACGCGGAAGTTATCCGGGATCAGAAGGAGAAAATGATGCGCCAGACGAGTTATGCGCTTGCCGTTGAACTGCAAAACGTGCAGCGCTTGATGGCGGGTATCAAGCAAGACATTGATCAAATACTTGAAGAGGCCACAGAGAAGACAGATGATACCCGTTATTTGGATTCAATCGCTCTGCTACGTGATCTTGGTACACACTTACATTCGCTACGCGACCGAACACGGTACGTATTCCATTTCATGGATTTCGATCGTGTGCAAGAAGAATTATCCATCGGAGCGGCATCACTCAAGCAAGATCCCAATGGGACGGAACGAATCCAAAAGTTGGTTCGGTTAGACCAAGCGTTGCTGAACAACGAAAAGTATGTAGGACTCGTGGTGAAATCCGATCAACTTGCAGCTGAGATTCTGTTCTCCAAGAAGAAACGCTTCGGCTTCCTCAAAGCAATGAAGGAGATGAACAAAATTTCAGAGGAGACGCAGATTCGAGAGTTTGGCGAACTCCTCGCGCTCACCGGCGAAAACGAGAAAACAGAGACACCCCCACTTATCTCGAGCGAAGATGCTTTAGTTATTGCTATCGAGGCATACCAGAGAATTCTTGTCCTTCAACAGATGGCAGATGATCCCTTCGATGTCCCGATTGCTGTAGATTTAGTCACTCAAAGATTTGATGAAAATATTAACAGAAAAAGGGGTGGCAAGTCCTTGAACATCCATTCGATTTTCAATGTTGTGCTCGCCGTGCATCTCGATCTGGACTGGGACACTATGGCGGAGGACGCTTACAACGCGTATTCAGCGCTTTCAGATTCCAAGCAGGAAGAATTTGACCGACTCGTTAACGAGGCTGCAGTGGAGTGCGAGGGGCTGTTCCGAAGCTTTCCAGAGATGTATCAGACGAAACTAGATCTGGACATTCACGATGAAATTCAGGATGAAATCTTTGCTAAGCTTGAGCCTATATTTGAGGCATTTTTACACTGAAACCACCATAGTGGAGCGGCGCGTTCCTCCAGCCGTCCCTTCCGCCAGATGGCTGTATATCCGCATTTACGGCTATTCCGCCGCGGTCAGTGTGGCTTGAGTAGGGCACTGCCCACGGCGCCGGTCTATTTTCTTTGAGAAGACGAATATACGGTTTGAACGAATAAAGTCAATACGCCTTCGATAAGGTGAATCGGATTAGGAGTGGTACTAATGGATTTCAGAGAAATCGCAGAAATGCAAGACGTAATCGATCATATTTCCAGTGACGCCAACCTTTCAAGGCTTGAATATCGGGTGTCGGTGTATTCTGATGACAAGAATCGGAGTGTATCGAAGCAGCCCGAGAAAAAATTGCGCTTTGGAAACTTAAAGCGTCAATCCTCTAATGATCTCGTAGTCATTGAGGTGTACAGAGACCAAGTTGATCTTCATCATGCTGCTGAAGGCGCGCTGCACCATACAACTGATCTTGATCGATACAAGGAAATCCGACTGGAGACCAAGATCTTGATGGCTTTTGGTCGTTGGAGATCACACTACCTCGATTAACACCTAAATACTTATAGTCAGCAGCGGCCGCCCAGAGGGCAGCGACTGTGCTTGAAGAAGCTATATGCAATTGCATCGCGGGTCGAGGGCAAACATCACCAAATCCTCCGTCAAATCCGAACCGAGTTGGCTCCAGGCATCCCCGTTATGGTTGTGTTCGTTCGCCATCGTTCCAAAAAAAACGAATGGTTGGCAATCCTCTCGACGGATCTGGCCTTAACCGTTCCGGACTATATTTTAGTGTAATGTTGGCATGACCCCAACTTGGAGTGTTTGCACGGGGTTTACAGGAAATGAGGCCGGGCTATATAATAAAATCAATACTATTTACAAGATTTTCCCCGCCGTCTCTTTTTCGATGGGGAAGGAGCAGCTAATGTTTAGCTTATAAATATCGGTTCAAAATTGGCGGGCAAATTGGTATACGGGATCCGTATGCCTTTTTTTGTTTCGCCTTTTTTTGTGCCCAAATAAGGAGATGTTGGGATTGATCAAAATGGTTCGCAACCTGATGACCACCGCAACAAAGGGAAACAACACGAGGTTGTACTTCGAAAGTACCGTACTGGAATCTGCCGGCTTCAACTGCGGAGACCCAGTGAAGGTGCGTGTTGAGAAGGAAGCGATCTTTCTGGTTCGCAGCGAAGATGGGGATGGGGTGATTTCCAGGCGGCACCGCGTCGGTTGGAAGGAACCCCGCCCATACTTTGACCGCAAGAATCAGGAAATCACCCGTGTTCTGCGCGCCCATCAGCGGATTGATATGATCGTCCGTGACAGGGAGATTGAGGTAAGAGGAATGAGCGTCAGTTTCTCCTTAACCGAGACCAAGGAAGAGGAGAAGTTTCAGGGTCACCAATTGGGTCGCCTCCGCTGCTTCTCGATCCCCTCGGGGGCAGGCGTCGCGAAAGCAGCGCTAGTAGAAACTGGGCTTTATTCCTGCGTGGGTGGATTGGATTATTGGAATGCTGCTGTGGACACATTCAAACTGAATTTTGGGGATTCGTCGCTGGCCGTTTTTGCCGATATGCGGCACGTCGCACCGTCCTGGGTGCCGAGAGCAGATGTGACGTGGCTTTCGCCAGAATGTACGGACTTCTCGCCCTTGGGACTGTGCGGAAACGGAGCGGTTGAGGGGCTCGCCCCCCACTACGCCAGACTAACCCTTGCGAGCTCCAGTAGGGCGGTAATTATCGAACAGATCCCGCAATACTACAGGACGCGCAGCTACCGGCAGTTACGGGAACTTCTCGTGGCGGGCGGCTTCAGTCATTTTTACGAAACCGTCATTGACGCCCACGATTTCGGGTCCGTTCCGTCCCGCACCCGTGGCTATGCCGTCGGGTTCACGGAGAACTGCGATTTCGCTTGGCCCGAGACGCCGCGGATCCCCAACCGCTTCCGTTCGACCGTGGAACAAGTCATCGGACCGGATTGGGAATCAAGAGGGGAGTTTAAGCTGATTGCCGGTTCGTACATCGAGCAGCTGCAGAACCGAAGCGGGGAGACGAACAATTTCACCGCGACGCATAATCGCACGCTCGTTAGCCTGCAAGATACGCGCATGGCCGCATTGCTCGCCTCATACAGTCGGACAAACAGCACATCCTCGTATCTGATCCATCCGGACGGCAAGCATTGGAGGAAATTCGTCGCATCCGAGCTTTCCCGCTTTATGCACATACCGGACTGGTTTTCCTGGCCGGAGTGGATGAGCGAGAATCTTCGGACGCAGTTAATCGGTCAGTCTGTCGATTGTGCCGTTGTGAAGTCCATCGCGGTGGAAGTCGCCGTTTCGCTCATGAAGGCAGAAATCAGCGGTCGGCGGCGGCATAAGAGCGTAAGTCCCCCGCTTGTCCAGGAGAAGACCGGACAGGACGCCTTCGTCGTATAACCGACCGATGATACGGTATAAATACCCCGGCGCGGGAGTTGAAAAATTCGACTCCCGGCGCGGCGGGGGTCATTTGGAGGCATGTAGCATGATGGACAATGTATCGTTTATCCGCAACGTCGGTACGGGTGCCAAAAAGGGAAAGACTTGGATTTTTTTAGAGTCCCTTATACTCGAGGCAGCGGGACTCCTCCCGGGAGACCGTATCGAGATGACCATTTTGCAGGATAAGCGGGCACTTGTATTCAAGAAATCCGACATCGGCGAGCATGTGGTTTCGCGGCGGAAGCGGGCAGGATGGACAAAGGAACGTCCTCTCATGGACCGATGCAATGAAGAGATCACTGGCGTCATTCGTCCGCGCAAAGGGATTGATATTCTCGTCTCTGACGGGATCCTCATTGTTCGGGAGGAGAACACGTTTGAATTCTGCGTGTTCGACCGACCCACACTGCAGGGAAGTAATCTCAAGAAACTTCGCTTGCTTAGCCTTCCGGCAGGAGCGGGCGTGGCTTCGAAAGCACTGGAGTCTACCGGATTTTTCGAGCCTGTTTTCGGCGGGGACATTCTTCCTGAAGCGATCGAGACGTACAAGGCGAACTTCGCAGACGGCGCATCCTACTGGGGCGACTTACGAAGATTGAATCCCATTTATATCGATCCGGTCGATGCCGCTTGGCTCTCTCCCGCATGCACCAAATTCTCACTTCTCGCGGGAAGCGGGGGAGATTCGGCGGGCGGTTATCTGGAAGGCATGGGTATAATCTATGCCAACCTGGTGCTCGCAAGCCGAGCCAAGGTCGTCATGATAGAAGAAGTGCTGCCGTACTTTTCAAGTCGGTCTTATCACCATCTAAAGACAATGCTTTCCACGGAGTATCCCTATTGGTCCGAGCGCATAACGGGCTCGGGGCTCGACGCCTTTGATTTCGGAAGTCCGGCTGGACGACGACGCGGATTTGTCGTGGCATCGCTGACGCCCCTCGACAACTTCAAATGGCCCGAGCCACAGATTCCCGACCACCGAAGGCCAACAATTGAGCAGGTCATCGGAAAGGAGTGGGAAGAAAGGGCGCTGTGGCGAGAAATCAACGAGACGGTAATGGAAGGTTTGCTGAACAAAGCATCGACCAGTAACAACTTCCGGGCCGATAAGAATCCAACACTGGTGAAGCCAAAGGATGTGCGTATGGCGGCGCTCGTGGCCTCGTACAGCAAGGTTCAGGTAACGAGCTCCTATTTATGGCATCCTGATCATCCGAACCTGTGGCGCCCGTTTACGTCGGGAGAGATCGCTCGTATTCTCGATATCCCCGATGACTTCTTTTTTCCGGAGGACATTGCAGAAACGAGACGTACTTACATGCTAGGTAACTCGGTAGATTGTCGAGTGGTCAAGGCAATTGGTATCGAAGCGGCATTCCACTTGATGATGGACCGTCTTGTCGATCGTGATTTTTCATTTTCGTTGAGAAACGACGGCCAACCTGCTCCTGCCCCTGTAAAAAGGGCTGAGGACTGGTTATCGACCGACCGAAACGGTCAGTATTCCTTCAACATCGGAGCGTAAGGAATTTTCCTATTTTCCCCTGCATGGGTCGGTTTAAACTTAACCCTCCGATGCAGCGGGGGGATAGGGGGGGAATTGGTATGTTCGAAACGAAAGAACCCGTATTGGATTATCTCTTCGAGGATGCACCGAACAAGGTGCGCCCGGCGAACCTGAAACGGCATACGAACGACACCGCTACGTATGGGGACTGCTTCAAGAGTATGGTCTTTCCTATTACGGCGTGATCCGCGACTGGACGGCTGTATTCGGTCAGGGCGGTACGTTTATCGTGCTGCATCACTTCATCGAAGGAGAGCCGATGTGGGAGCTGTTCGGGAAGGATTCGGGGATCAGTGTTCAGCAAGTGCCAATGGGCGAGGGACTGGCAGCATTCCTCGAAGCGCTTGCCGGGGCGAAATACGGTCTTACGATTCCCAAGCAGGTGTACATCGACGCTTTACTTCACGAAATGACGGGACCGTACAATTGGCATTACGAATCTCCGGTTCATAAGCTGGTGCTCACCGTGAGGAAGAAGGATGTATCGTTTGCCATTGAAGTATTCGGTGACGATATGCCTTTCCCGCCGTATGGCGTCAAGGAATCGCTACCGTGGCCGTCGCTGAAGATTATTGACAACGGCATTCAATTGGAGCTGTTCGACGCGTCACCGTTTATCGTGGAGAAGCCCGATACAAAGCCAGTACGTGGCGAACGCATGGGCTTAGCTGATGCCGTTCCGGTGGAACTGGAGAGGGAGACGGACGCGGCGATCGCTCGCGTATTCAGGGAGAACGACGTCTTGGTCGTCCCGGCGAGCGGGGGCAAAGATTCATCCGTGATCATGCAAAAGTGCCTCAGTTTCAAAATGGCGAACCCGGACTGTAAAACCGAGCTTGTCATTGTCTCTGCCGACGTGCTTACGGAGAACCCGCTTCTGGCTGTTCACGTTCGGAAGCTTAAAGAAGCGGTGGACAGCATGGGTATTGGCGTGCCGTTCATCATCGTAGAGCCAGCGATTACGGACACCTACATGGTGACGGTATTCGGACCGGAACCAATATTTCTTCCTGCCGGAGCTTCCGAACGGTACGCATACGGTTCGTTTCGAAATCGGCGCCGAAAGGACCGATAAGGTGAAGGTGTTCGAGGAGAGCGGCAATCGGACGGGGCTCGAGGATTATCGGCAGCATCCGGAACGATACGAACCGAACGTGATTCAACTTGGCAGGCTGCTCCTTGTGCAGCCGCCGTTGAACTGATTTGACCGGTCCGCTAGCTTCAAAAAATAATGCGATTGTATTGCCCTTGATCGATTCGAAATTTATGCGGAGTGGTGCCTACGATGCGCCGAAATACTCTGCAAAAGTAGCTGCTGTTTGCGTAGCCGATCTCTTGGGCAATGTCTTCAACCGACTTTTTCGTATGACGAAGCAGATAAACGGCTTTGTCCATGCGAATTTTTGTCAAATATTGCACGGGAGACAAACCGGTCGTACGTTGAAACAATCGTAAAAAATGGAATCTGGAAAGTCCGGAATGTTGTGCGATCTGATCAAGACCTCCAAAGTCGGCGTAATGATTTTGCATGAAAGCCGCAGCGGAACGAATGGATGCCGGCCATCCGTCCATGTCTGTCTTGACTGCGAAATAATAACGACAGCACTCCATCAGAAACCGATAGGCCAAATCCGAGGATCGGAATCGGTCTTGGATTTCCTGATTGCCGGCTTGCCGATGTATTTCCATTAATGTGCGAATGGGGCTACTGTCTACGTTCATGGAAAGAAGTTGGCCATAATTGTCGGTGATCAGCTTCCAGCATTGATCCGCAAACGGTCCGTACAAGTTGATGAAGATGAAGGTCCAGCTCTTACTGCTTTTCGGCAAGTAATACCGGTGATCGTCTGGGATACGTATGAAAAACGCCTGTCCCGGATTCATATCGACCGTATGATTTTTAATCCGAATCGCACCGCAACCCGATAACGTATATTGAAAAACAAAATGACCATCCATCCCGGGACGTGTTAGCCCATCACGACCATAATCGTATGTTCGCCGTTCCTCAATTCCGATGGAGTTGATCTGCACAGTTGTCCCTTCTGTGTCTTTTGAAAAGTAGAAACCATAGCTCCCAAGCTGTACGGGAATCATGAGTCGATCCATTCCTCCACGCTTCATTTTACTTCCTCCACACATAAAGAACGCTTTCACAAAACAGCAATTTTGTCTTGTTTTTCGAAAATTATTATCGTTGTCTTCCGTAAACGGGTTACTTATACTGAAATCACTCTATCACATTCTGACAAAACATAACATCAGGGTAAGTAACGAATGTGGTCAATGAACCAGTTATTTCTATCAAATTCGAGAGGGGGAGCACCCTTATATTTATGAAAGTAATCGATTTCCATGCGATTGCCGAGGAAAAGAAAAAATAAGCGGGAAGCAAAAGGAGGCAAGGGCCGCAGCAGTGCGGCGACTATGATGACAAGCAGCGGAAAAATCGGAATCGGCATATTAGGGACGGGCAAGAGGGGTGTTTATTTCGGAGGAGCTTACTTCGGCAAACATCCGGATTGCGAGATTGTCGGACTATGCGACATTCAGCCGGAAAGTTTGGACTTTGCCAAGGAGAAGCTCGGGGATCATATCCCTGCGACGACTTCGCTGGAGCAGTTTCTGCAGCTCCCCGGGCTCGACGCCGTCATCATCTGCAGCAACGATCATGCCCATGCGGAGCATACGCTCGCTTCGCTAAAAGCAGGGAAGCACGTTTATTTGGAGAAGCCGATGGCGCAGTCGATCGAAGATTGCGACCGGATGGTCAAGGCGGGGATCGAGGCGAAGCGGGTGTTCATGGTCGGGCTTGAGCTGCGTTATTGCTCGCTCATGGAAGACATGAAGCGTTTTATCTCATCGGGTGAGATCGGGGAGATTAAGCTCGGGAACGTCATCGACAACGTCTCGGTCGGCGGCGACTATTATTATCATGGTGCTAGAAGGCGCAAACAGTACGTGAAAAGTCTCATTTTGGAAAAGGGCACACATTCACTCGATTTGGCCAACTGGCTGATCGACTCGTCCCCGGTCAAAGTGTATTCCTCAAGCGGATTGGACGTGTTCGGCGGCAGCGCTCCTAACGACAAACGGTGCCGGTCATGCGACGAGACGGCCACATGCGCCTATTACGTCGATAACCGCACAGGGCTGGAGATGGATTACGGCGGCGTCCGGCTGAAGGACGATCTGTGCGTCTATGCCGAGGAGATCGACACGGATGACAACGGGATTGTCGTTATAGACTACGCCAACGGAGCAAGGCTTTCTTATCTGGAGTGTCATTTTACGCCGGAATATACGCGCGAATTTATGTTTACGGGCACGAAAGGAAAAATGATCGGCTTCTACAACAACGAACAAGACTTCAAAATAACGATTATGAAACGGCACTCCAAGGAAGTCGAGACCTACTATCCGGAACGCCGCTCCGGCGGACATGGCGGGGGCGACGACGCGATCGTGCGGACGTTCGTCGAACTGATCCAGAAGGGCGAGCCGGCGATGCCGGGTATATGGGGGGCGCGGGACAGTGCGGCCATCGCTCTCGCTGCCGCGCAGTCGGCTGAGAGCGGGATGCCTGTGGCTATTCCGAGCAACGATTTGTTAACTATGATCGGAGCTGTCCGCTAACTTCGATGCCGTTCAGCGCCTGTTAGATTACGGTACTGGCCAATCGGATATGATGATTGCTGTACTCTTAGTTGGAGGGATGTGAAGTTTCACACGCATTTGGGCCAAAATGCATGTGAAACTTCACATCCCTTGGCTTGCCCATTCCCCGCCATGCTCCAGGCCGAACCGGCCGACGACCACTTCCTTCTCACGCTCGTCCCTTCAAAGGCTCAGAGGTCAAGGCGCAAAAAAACAGAAGGCAAGACGGTTATCCCATCGCCTTCTGCGTATCTCGCATAAGTAGCTTTACTTTTTTTTCTCGGCCTCGATCCAGTCGTTGGCTTCTGCTTCGCTTTTTTGCATGAACGCGTTGATATCAATAGTGCCGTTTCGGACCTGCGCAAAATTTTTGTCGATAATCCGTTTGATTTGATCGTCGGTTTTCGTTTCGTTGCGCACCGGGGCGGGTTTGCTTTTGAAGATGGCGGCAATATTTTTCCCTTGCAAATGAGGGATTTCCGCCCCGAGCTGCTCCTCGATTTGCCGGTTGTCCAGCGCGGAAGCGCGGCCCGTCTTGCGGGCGCTGATCAACTGTACGGCATCGGAAGTGATCACCTCGATAACGCGAACGGCCTCTTCTTGATGCTCGCTTGTTCGCGAAACCATAATTTCATGCAGGTCGACGGGTGGGGCGACGTGCGGCTTTTCTTTGTAGCTTGGGAATTCGACCAGGTTCCACCGGAAGCCTTGATTGGATGCCTGCTTCAGCATCGGAAACAAATTGATCGTGCCGACCATGGCCAATGTTCGTTCCTCGGTAAAAGCCTTGGCAAAAGACGGCGATTTCTGATTGCCGGGAATGTCGTCGAACGATTTCATCAGCTGAAATACGTTTTTCCATTCGTAGTTGTTTATCGCCGCTTTCCCTGTGCTTTTGTCGACAAAGGGCAGAGACAGCGGGTACCCGAGCCAGTAGTTCATAAAATAATCGTAGCCTTTGTACTGGACGCCACCCTCCACGCGGGTCATTTTCTTGGAGAGGGCGAGAACGTCTTCCCAGGACATGCCGTCTTTCGGATAGTCCACGCCAAATTTATCGAACAGCTCCTCATTGTAATAAAGCGCGTTGGTGTTGGTCGCATACGGCAAGCCGTACACTTGTCCGTTGTCGCCGAAGGCTTCGACCACGCCCGGCCGGAATCGGCTCAAATCGATCTGGGCTTTTTTCAGGAGCGGCAAAATGTCGGTCGTAAGCCCCAGCTCTTTGTATTGGTCCTTGCTCGCTCTCGACAGGATCATCAGATCGGGCACGGTTTTGGCGGCGACGAGGTCCTGAATTTGCGTGCCCGTTGCCGGTCTGACCAGGTCGACGGTAATGTTCGGATATTTTTTCTTCAAGGGCTCTACTATCAAGAGCTGAAAATCATCGTCATACAAATAAGCTTCACTCGCCAGCAAGGTCAGACGTACCGGCTTGTCGGCCGCCTTCTCCTGTAAGTTCGAGGGGGTTGCCGCCGGATTCGAGCCCGCCGCGTCGGATGCCCCTTCCCGTCCGCCGCAGCCGGACAAGACGATCGCCCCCAATAGTACGATTGCGCTTGATGCCAACAACGAATTGCGTTTCATGAAATGTTGCCTCCCCGTTTTTATCTTTCTTCGACGTCCGGGCTTTTTACAAAGAGGTTAGCCCGACATGGAACTATCATAGGGGATAACCGGGGGAAAGTCGTTGTCATTATCGTCGCAAGTTTTGCAATAATAGACAGACGAAACAAACCCGCTCTCATGGGGACGGGCGGGATTTTCGTCGTTAGGTAAGCGTTTTCATACTCGTTAAAGGGGATCGCCGCCATAAAGGAGTACGGACTGCGGAGCTCGCTTTCGCGTTGTTTTGCCGGCGATCATTCGCGCGTATTCGCTCGGAGCGAAGCCGGTCGCTTTTTTGAAATGCTTCGAAAAATAATGTACGCTACTGTAGCCGAGCTGATCGGCGATTTCCGTCATGCTGTACATCTTCTCGCGAATTTGCCGCTTCGCGTACTCGAGCTTCAGCATGTTGTAATATTCCATGACCCCGGAATTGGCCCGGCTTTTGAACAAATTTTTCAGAATGGTGCTGCCGATGGCAAACTCGCTGCATATTTGTTCGAAGATCAGGTTGTTCCTGACGTTGGCATTCAAATACAGCGCGATCCGTTCGAACAAGTCCTCGTTTCTCGTTGCGAGCACAACCGACTCCGGCCTTTGCTTGCATGTCCCGGCCGATTGTTTGCGAATGAGGCGGATCAGCAGCATTTCCAGCAAGTTTTTGATCATTTGCTCGCTGCCGAACTGAGCGCCTTCCTTGCGCTGCGGGATCATCATTTGGGGATGTCCGACGGGAGGATCGAACGCTTCCTTTCCTTCGGAAATCAAATGGTAGAGAAGGTCCTGCTCGGATTGCTCCAGATGCAGCACCCTTCCCTTGAAATAGTCGATGGCGGGCGAGTGGCAGACGAACGACATAATAATCAGGTTGGGAGCGGTTCCGCCCACCGCATGACCGGTGTGGAATTCGTTCGGCGAATAAAAAATCATATCGCCCTGGCTCAGATGGTTGCTCCCCAGGTCGGTAATGATGAAGACTTCCCCTTTATCGACATAAACTAATTCCCAGAAATCATGTTTTTCGCCGGTAGCCTGGAAATGTTTCGGCAGCTCCATGTACAGAAACGAAAACAGCCGTTCAACGACTACTTCTTCCTTCAAACGCAACATTTCCCAATCCGTCATGGGATCGCCGCCTCCTTTGGCCGATTTTACAAAACTTGCGACTATCGTTGCAAATACCGTGAGGAGTTTCACCTGTATTATACAAGCAAAAGGAGGGATTGTATATGAAGGAACATCAGACGGAATACGCTCCGATTTTGTGGAGCAGAAGAAAAGTGCTCGCTTCCCTGGGCATCGCCGGGGCCGCCTTTGCCGCAGGAAACTGGAGCAACCGTGCGCTTGCCCAAGGCGTGTCGAATGCGGTTTACGGCCCCTCGCCTTCGGGGCACGTCGATACGGTCCGGAGAGTGGACACGATTGCGGAGTTGCAAAATTGGCCGAGTTTGCATCCGCTGGCCGACGGTTTTGTCGCGGAAGCGTTGGGCTACTATGCCAAAGGGGATGGAGGAGGCGGGCTGCTGTATTGGGATGCCGGCTCCTCGGAGCCCGACAACGGAGGAACGGTATTCCGCCTTGCCGGAGCGACCGGGCCCGGCCGCTGGAAGCGCCCAGAAGCCGGGAATCTGTATCCGGCCCAATTCGGGTGCAATCCTTCAGGCACGACTGTGGACGATGACCGGCTGAATGCGCTGTTTGCCTATGCGGCGTCCGCTCGCAAAGCCGTCTATGTGGCCCGGCACGAAGTTTTTCGTTATCGCAAGCTCGTCATTCCGAGTCATTTCACCTTGATCGGCGAAGGAACCTTTTTATTGGACAACAACCAAAGCGGATCCAACGCGGAGCCGAGCATCCGGGGCGGCAACGCAGCGCAAAATCAGACGACGTACCCTTCGACCCGTGTCAGCGACATTTTCATCGGGGGAATCACGTTCGACGGCAATTTGAGTCATCAGGTAGCGGGAGCGAAGCTGACCGGCTTGCAGTTTTGGGCGATAGACGGCCTCGTTCTGGAAAATACCCGCTTTGTCGGCTGGGCCTGGATGGGCTTGCGCGTACTCGGCTTGCTCGGAGGGGTGACGGACCCGCAATCGGCGCCGGAGGCGCAGGACTACTGCACGCGCGTCTATTTGCGAAACGTGCATTTCGAGCAGTGCGGCTATGCCGGCGTTCAGCTGTATTGCGTCAAGCACGGGGCCGTTCTGCATTCGACGGGTTACGATACTCCGATGCTCGTTAACGGGGACGTCGAGCTGCGCGATTTCCACATCATGAATTGCCAGTCCGTCTGTGAGCACGTTGCGAATCCCGGCACGGCGTTCACGATCGACCAGGGGTCCAGATTTTGCTCCATTACGGACTGCTCCGCCTGGGGGCACCTGACTTGCACCTTCGTCGAAGCGGCGTTCGACATTCTCATCGCCCGCAACAAAGCTTATTTCTGCACAGGCAACGGCCACCTTTCTTATCCTTCGTCCATCTACGGGGTTCCGCTGCAATCGGCCAGATTGTTCTATGTGGAGAATGAAGCGCACCAATGCTACGACGGCTTCCGCATCGGAACGAACAATACGCCTACGAGCCAGGTGACCTGGATCAGCAACAAATCGTACGGCCATGTGAACCCTTATTCCAGCGGGTTTCTCTTGATTAACGTTGCTGGCATCACGTTTGAATCCAACCTGGTCTCCGGGACCTATACGGGCGTCAATACCCAAACCGTAACCGGCATGACCGGAGGCAACAACCGGATTCATGGAACGAACGCCGCCTACCGCCTGCAAGCGGCCGGAAACTGGAGTTTGGACAGCGATACGCTCAGCGGCGGCAGCTCGGCGCAAATATACATATACAAAACAGCCCCCTTGAGCGGACCAGTCGTGTTTCATCAGCCGCGTTTGGGAATCGGCAATCCGGTTTATAAAGACGAGGCCGTTTCCCCTGGGCTGCTGCAATTGATCGACTACAGCTTGGATGACAGCTTGGCCCTGACGGCCGTCACGTTCGCCGCCACATTCGTGGCCTCCCGATCGGCTGTCTCTCAGTCTTTCGTTGTCAATGGAGCTCAATACGGCTGGCAGGTTGAAGCGTTGCCCTTGGTCCAGATCGCTCCGCTTCTTGCAAGCGCTTGCGTAGACGGCGCCAATTCGGTTCGCGTCACCTTGCTCAATCCCGGGGATTCGCCCGCAACGGTGCCAAATACAGCGATCCGGCTTCATGTAGTCCGCTATTTGGTGAAATAAGAGCAAGTAACTAACTCAGCGCGCTGGCCGACGGTTTCTCGATCCGTCGGCTTGTCGTCGTTTTCGTTGTCCCCGCGTTGCGTTTGCGGTTCTGGCCCGGCGTGACGCCCGCGATTCTAAATGTACGCAACCTGGAACCCCCTCTGCCTGTACGCCCTGCCAGCCGGGCTGAACGCAAGGCGCCTTTACGGCTTTGCAGGCTCGATAGAAAGGGCGCCGGTGCTCGAGTCCTGGAGCACGAGCTTGCCCTCCGTCGGTTGTCCGTCTCGGCCGGTCAGCTTGAGTTTGCCGGTCTGGCCTTTCTCGATCAGGCTGCGCGCCATGGCGACGGTCAAGGACTTGCCGTAGGCGTCCTTCCAGATGACGAACTTGCAGCCCTCGCGGAAGCGCGAGCAGCCGTAGCCCTTGTGGCCGACGATCACGTCGCCGCTGCAGCCGGGGCGCGGGCACGCGCCCACGCGCTCGCGCAGCGCCGCCCCGGCGCTGGCGCGGGCTGGCGC